>DATLVQ010000881.1:0-6000 GCA_035577325.1 Bryobacteraceae bacterium
TGGGAGCTTGCGCCATGGCGCTGAAGGCCAAGGCCACAAATGAAACGTAAATTCTAGACCGCAGCCGTAACCCTAACAATATGCCCCCGAAGCGCCGGTTGAATCCAGCCGCTTCCTGCATTTATGCAGTTCGGCTGCGACAGTGTCAAGCGGGAAAGAACCATAGCGTGGTACCGGGGGCCTCCGACCGGCAGCACTTGTCTTGGAGCGGAACGTTCTGCTCTAATGACGCGAGGAGTCGCTTTCCAATGATCCGTAACTGCTTGCTATTCATACTATTCGCCTCACTGAGTTTCGCCAGACCGACGATTGCGACAGACGGCATCGTCAGCGCGGCCAGCTACCTGCCCTCCGGCTTTCCAAATTCAGGAATCGCGCAAGGATCGATTTTTATTGTATTTGGAAGCGGGATGGGACCGTCGTCGATCGTGCAGAACAATGCGTTCCCCTTGCAAAAGCAGCTAGGCGGAACATCGATCAAGGTGACAGTCGGCGGAACTACAGTAGACGCCCTCATGATCTACTCCTTGGCTGGCCAGGTGGCGGCCATTCTGCCCTCGACCACCCCGGCAGGAACCGGCACGCTCGTCGTGACGTATAACGGCTCGGCCAGCGATTCGGCACCGATCCACGTCATCAAGAACGGCTTTGGCATCTTCACCATCAACCAGGCCGGAACCGGCCCGGCGGTCGCAACTTTTGCTGATTATTCTGTGGTGACGTTGATCGCCACGGGAGTTGACCGCCCGCAGACACTCGCCCGTCCGGCGAAGCCCGGCGAGGTGCTCATTCTTTGGGGAACCGGTCTGGGCCCTGTGGCCTCCACGGTGGACGAGTCCCAGCCAGCATCAGCGGGAGATATGAAGAACCTCGCCGCATCTGTGTTTGTAGGCGGCAAGTCCGCCCAGATTCAGTACAAAGGAAGGTCGCCCGGCAGCGCGGGCCTCGACCAGATCAATTTCAAGGTACCGGCGGGCGTGACGGGTTGTTTCGTGCCTGTAGCTGTGCAGGCCGGCGGCGTGGTCAGCAATTTCGGTTCGATCGCGATTTCGGCCGACGGCGGGACGTGCAAGGATCCGGTTTTGGATACTTCCGGAAGGAGTCCGATCAGCGATGTTTTATCCAAGATCGCAGGCGGACAAAATGTGAAGCTGGGGCTGGTGCAGTTAAGCCGCTTCGGACCGCAGTTCAATTTGCCGTTGATTGGCGCACAAACCATCAATCAGGACACGGCCAATGGGTACTTCTACTCGGTTAACAAAACACAGTTTCTGAGCTCTTTCGGCGTGGCGTCGCTGAATGCTTTCGGGTCGTGCGTGGTCTGGACCTGCCGCGGAGGCACGTGCGTGCCGCCCACGCAGGGAGCCGCTACGCTGCTCGACGCGGGAAGCTTCTTGACCGTCGACGGCAACGGACCGAAACAACTTGCGAAATCAAGTTCAGGTTCCTACTCGGCCACGCTGGGCGGCGGCAGCATCAACGATCCCACCGGGTATCTGAAGCCGGGCCAATATACACTGACTGGCACCGGCGGCGCCGGGTCATCAGCGGTTGGTGCTTTTAGCGCGAGCCAGCAGGTCGCGGCTAATCCTCTGGACCTGTCGGCGAATAGCAGCATTGCCAGTAGCGCGGCCATTCCCCTTTCTAGCGATCTGACGCTCAAGTGGTCCGGCGCCGATCCCAATGGGTATGTGGCGATCATAGGGACTTCCACGTCGGGAAACTCCACTCTCGGAGGTTCCAGTTCTGATCCCACACAGGTAACCGCGACGTTCGGTTGCACGGCCAAAGGAAGCTTGGGGCAATTCACCGTTCCCGCTTGGGTATTATCGGCTATGCCGGTAAGCGGGACACTTACCCAGCAGGGCACCAACATAGTTGTCAATAACGGGTTCCTGTTGATCGGTAACTTTCCGGCATTTACTCCTTTACATGCGCCGAATCTCGATCTGGGTTATTTCACCAATATCGTCCTGTCCGGCTGGAACGTCGCGTACCAGTAACTGGAGCACGCCTTTTTTTTTAACCGGCCATCCCCCTCATGCCGCGTAGCATATTTTCACTATGCGGCGGCATATATATCACGCAAATTAGCCGGCTAATAGTTCACCGAAACCGTCGCACAAAAGGTGAAATTATTAGAATGTTTTCAAAAAACTCTCATCTTGCCTCATAGGCCGGTACTATTGGCTTGATAAGAGTTATCTTCTTGACAGACCCGCGAAAACACAAGTAACATAGCCACCCTAATCAATAACCGGGGAGAGCAGACAGGGGAGGTGTCGAAGGCCTCCCGAGCGGTCCCCCGCGGAGGCGAAAACGTAGGGTTTTGTTGAGATCAGGTTAAAACCTGAACCTGGCGGCCCGTCGTTTTCGGGCTTGATGGATGACAACTGACGCAGCCGTGGTAGCGATGAGCTTTTTGGTTGGCCTCTTGGTGGGATTGACCAGCATGGGCGGCGCAGCTTTGATGACGCCGTTTCTGATCTTGATCGTGGGTGTACGGCCTCTAATTGCCGTCGGCACGGACCTGGCCTACGGTGCCATCACCAAGTTTGCAGGGGCATGGATGCACTGGCATCAGCGGACGGTAGACCTGCGCGTGGCCCTCTATCTCGCCTGCGGAAGCCTCCCGGGCGGCACAATTGGGTTTCTGGTTATCCGGGAGTTGCGCCGGGAAGCCCTCGATGCCGACCAGTACTTGCGTCGGGCTATCGGTGTAGTACTGATGACGGTGGCCGTTCTGCTATTTATCCGAAACTTCGTCAAAATACCGGAAATTCCCGGTAGTTTCCGCAGATATGAGAACGTTACGATCGTGGTATGGGGATTGCTTGTTGGCTTTGCTGTGGGAATGACCTCGGTAGGCAGCGGTTCGCTGATCGCTCCGTTTCTGCTGGCGCTGTATCAGTCAGCTCCAGCCCGCGTGGTCGGAACCGACGTCTTTCACGCGGCTCTGCTCGTCTGCGTCACGGCGCTCCTCCATGTACAGGCAGGACACGTGGAGTGGCATCTAATGCCGATGCTGCTTGCCGGATCGATACCCGGCGTGCTCATTGGCAGTTACCTGGCGCCACGTCTGCCATCGAGGACTCTGCGGGTCGGTCTGAGCCTGGTACTCCTTACAACGGGGGCGAAACTCGTTTAAGCGAATGATCACCGAATCTCTGAGAACTCAATTGACACAGCCTTACAAAGGCCCGTTGATCGATCTGCATGTGCGGTCGGATGAACGCGCTGAGCTGGATCCGGCACATAGCTCAGGTTGTATTTTAGCTTACATCGGATGTGTCTTTTGGTTTACAGTTGTTGTTTAGCCGTAAACGGCAGGCTGGCCATGACCGGACCTGCCGAGACTACCGGACCTGTGCCGGAGAGCGGGGCCGTGGAAGCGTGTTCGGAGGGAGGCGACGGGTGCATAAGGTTGTAGTCACTGGGATAGGTATGCGTACCTCTCTTGGCCCCGATTTGCCCACCTGCTGGCGCAAGCTGATCTCGGGCGAAAGCGGCATTGCCAAGATCACCCACTGGAACGCTACCGAGTATTCGATCAAGGTCGCGGCAGAAGCCAAACACACCCCTGAAGAGCAGCCAGTCTCTCCAAATACGCCCGCCGGATCCTGCCGCCGCGGGGTTCGACTATTCCAGGCGGCGGCACGCGAAGCTTTTCTGGACGCGCAACTGGATCGAGCTCCAGTGCCTGGCGCCGAGTTCGGAGTGGCGGCTGGCGCCAGCGTCAGCTATCTCGACATGCGGCTTCTGCGGCAGTACTTCCGTTTGCGGAAGCCGGACCGGCAGGTTCTGGACATGATCCGCTTCGCCGCCGAAGGAGACCAGCCCAAGAACAGTTTCCACCGGCGGCTTGGCGACATGATGGCGAGCGTACCGGCGAAGGCTTTGAAACTGAGCGGTCCGTCGTTAGTCGTGGATACAGCCTGCGCAGCCAGCAGCCATGCGATCGGCGAAGCCTACCGCCTGGTGGCGCGCGGACGGGCGAAAGCGATGCTGGCCGGTGGAGGGGCAGCGCTTGTCAGCCCCCTTTCGATCTTGGCATTCAGCCTGATCGGCGCCCTTAGCCGGGATGAAAATCCGGACCAGGCGTCACGCCCGTTTGACCGGCGGCGCGACGGTTTCGTCATGGGAGAGGGCGCCGGTGCGGTCATTCTGGAAAATTTGGAGAATGCGCGCGCGCGGGGCGCGCGAATCTACGCCGAACTGGTGGGTTATGGGTCTACTTTGAACGCCTTTAACCTCACTGACCCTTCTCCTTCGGGCAATATGGAAGCTCATGCCATGCGGCTGGCCCTTGCTGAGGCTGGACTTCCGGCCGAAGAGGTGGACTACATCGCGGCCCACGGTACGTCGACGCCGAAGAATGATCCGACCGAAACTGCGGCCATCAAGCAAGTGTTCGGCAGCCACGCCCGCAGGCTAATGGTCTCGTCGAACAAAGGCCAGATCGGCCACACGATTTCAGCAGCGGGAGTGTGCAATCTGATTTGCGCGGTCAAGGCGATTGCCGACAGCGTCGTGCCTCCGACCATGCACCTGCAAAATCCCGATCCAGAATGCGACCTCGACTATGTCGCCAACCGGAGCCGCCCGGGCAGAGTGCGCGCGGCGCTGGCGAATGCTTTTGCATTTGCCGGCCAGAACGCCGTGCTCGCGGTGCGCGCCGTTTAGCCTGATTTCAACGGAAAAAAAATGATCGCCACTCACTTATCACAGTCCGAGATTCTTAAGAAATTTTCCAGCATCGTCGCCAACAGTCTGCGGATTGATCCGGCACTGGTCGTGCCGGAAGCGTATCTCGACGATCTGGGCGCCGAGTCGCTGGATCTGATCGAGATCAGCATGGAAGCCGAGACGCACTTCAATATCTGGCTGCCTGAAAAATCGATTCTCGACACGGCCAATGAAGTCTTCGGCGCGGGAGTGCTTGAGCGCGACGGGTATCTGACGGAGGCGGGCAAAGAGCTGATGCGTCGCCGCATGCCGGAATCCGACGCCGCGGCTTTTTCGGGCGAAGTGACCGTGAAGGATCTGCGGCGCTACTTCATCAAAGTCAGCACCTGGGTGCGGCTGATCCAGTCCCTGATGGAGAGTACTCCTGCGGTCTGCGAACAATGCGGAGGGCCGCTCCAGCCGGGCACGGCATTGAAAATGAAATGCATCCAATGCGGCGCTGAGACCAACATGCGGTCGGGCGAGGAAGTGAACCGCGAATGGGTGCGCGATTACTACCAGAGGGCGTACGTTCAATCGATCCACGGACTGGCGAGTGCAGGGAACTTAGCGCAGTAAAGACGATCCGTGGTTGTGACGGTCATGGACTCAATTGGGAAGCACACAAAATCGGAGCCGTTTGGCTTTCTGGTGTACAACGCACCCGGCCTGCTGGATACCGGGCTAGTGATCGCCGGGGCCCGATGCGGAGCCACCGGGGTGCTCAACTGCGAGAACATAACCGACGCGGAAGCTGTCCGTAGCGCCATTGCGCGTATCGGCAAGTTGCTCAGGCGGCCGATCGGCATCAAGTTCGAAGCCGATTCCACGATTGGAGAGGAGTTGCTTGGCGAACTCGGCTCTGACGTGGATTGCGTCATCTTCACCGCCGGCAGTCCTGACCGATTGAAAAAAATGGTGGACGTGGCCCGTCCGCGCAAGATACTGCTCGAAGTGACGTCGGCCGAGCAGGGGGCTGCCGGTGTCGCGCTCGGCGTGGACGGCTTGATCGCCAAAGGGCATGAAGCCGGCGGCGTGGTGGGCGAAGAGACGACGCTGGTGCTGCTGCAGCGGCTGATTTCTGAATGTGCCCTGCCCGTGTGGGCTCACGGCGGGATCGGTCTGCATTCGGCGGCGGCTTGCTATGTGGCCGGAGCGGTCGGCGCGGTGTTGGACGGACAGTTGCTGCTGGCCGCGGAATCCTCGCTGCCCTCGAAGGTCCGTAAATTTGTGGAGCGTATGGAGGGCGATGAGACGATTTGTCTCGGCCTGGAA
>DATLVQ010000882.1:0-14121 GCA_035577325.1 Bryobacteraceae bacterium
ATGGTGGTGAATCCGCCGCTGCCACAACCGGGACGAGATTCATGTTGGTGATGGCCACCACGCAACGCCAAGTGAGATCCCAGGTTCTTAGGACCCGCCGCAGATGCGGAGCGGACAGGGAGACGGCGGGCTGGGCGGTATTGACCGTCGGCCGTTTAGTAAACTGCGGCGGCTTCCCGCTGCTGTGCTTGCGCCAGTGCGGGCGCAATCTCCGCGAAGACTTCCAGGTGGCGGTCGATGTCGGCCTCCGTGTGAGCCACTGACAGCGTCCACTGCTCGTCCCACCAATAGGGTTGCGCGATCACACCGCGATTCGCCATAGCGAACCAATAGTGCGTCCACACATCTTCGTCGACGTGGTACCAATCGCGGTAATTGCGCACCCGCTTGGGGTAGAACATCAGAGCGCCGTTGGCGCCGGCGCCATCGACATAAGCGACCAGACCGGCGGAGTTGACGATCTTTCGGTATCCCTCCAGCAGCTTGCGCCCGATTTTATCGATGTGCGCGTAACTGGCCGGCGTAAGCACGTCGCGGAACGTCGCGAGCCCGGCGGCCATTACCACCGGATTAGTGTTGTATGTACCAGCATGGAACATCTTCTGCGTTGCGATGACGTCCATGATTTCCCGGCTGGCTGCAAACGCCGCCAGCGAAAACCCACCGCCGATTGATTTTCCAAGCGTTACGATGTCGGGCTTGACGCCGAAATACTCGCATGCGCCGCCACGCGCCAGCTTGGCGCCGGTCTTCACTTCGTCGAAAATAAGCAGCGCCCCGTGGCGCGCCGTAATCCGGCGCAACTCGTGCAAATAACCTTCGTCAGGCATGCAGAACGCGATGTTCATCATGATCGGCTCGAGGATCACGGCGGCGATTTCATTCGAGTGCTCGGCGAATAACCGCTCCATAGCGGGCAGATTATTGAATGGCGCAACCAGCGTGGCATCGGTCGTGCCTCTCAGCACACCGGCACTCGAAGCCACCGGAGTAGGACGCTCCGGATCTCCGAAGTCGGTGGACTTAGGTTTCACGCTCACCGAAATGGCGTCGTGCCCGCCGTGGTAGCCGCCTTCCATCTTGACAATTTTGCTGCGGCCGGTCGTGGCGCGCGCCAGGCGCAGCGAGTGCATTGTCACTTCCGAGCCGCTATTGCCGAAGCGGACCATATCCACCGGGAAGCGCGCACAAATCTCCTCTGCCAGTTCAAGTTCCATGTCATGCGGCATGCCAAATAACGTGCCAACCTGCAGTGTGTTCTTCACGGCTCTCATGACCGCCGGATGGCAATGCCCCGCCATCAGCGCGCCGTAGCAAAGGTTGTGGTCGATGTATTCATTGCCATCCACATCGTGAAAGTGACCTCCGTGACCCTCTTTCACAAACAGAGGATAAGGCGGGTAGTAACGGTAGTTACTGGCAACTCCGAGGGGTACACGATCAACGGCTTTCCTATGCGCGTCCCGCGAGCGCGGCGTGCGGCGTTCGTACGTTTCCATCTCCTTCTTCAATGCGTCATACATGTTGGGGTGTTTGCTCAGGGCAATCGCCAAGTTTGTACAGCTTCGGTGTTCTTGTAAAGCTTATCAGGATGGTGCGTGAGGCGCGAACGCCGATACAAAACGCGAATCTCTTGCGCACGCCCGTTCTTAGTTAGAAGAACAGCTTCAATGCAAACTGGACCAGCCGCGGATCGCGCGCGCGGGTGACCCGGCCGAAATCCACGCCATCGGTGATGTTGCCGTCGACTTTGCTGAATTGCGCGTGGTTGGCGATATTGAAAAACTCCGCGCGGAATTCCAGCCGGAATCGCTCATGAAACGTGGTGTCCTTGTGCAAAGCGATGTCGAAATTATTGATCCCTGGTCCGCAGCAGACCGTTCGGGGAGAACTGCCGATTGTTCCCATGGCTTGCGGCTGGAAGGTATCTTGCCGGAATGCGTAGTTGCCGGGTCCGCGCGGGTTCAGCCTCTTCAGCGGATTCACGATGTCGGGCTCCCCCGGTAGCTCGAAATCGTAGCTATACATGAGTTCCAAGTCATCCGAGGAAGTGATCCTGATCGGAAATCCGCCCTGAAAGGTTACGATGCCGGAGGTGCCCCAGCCGTTCACTACTTTCCCGGCGGCGCCTGGCACATCGAAATGCGGGAGATGGTAGTAGTAGCTGAATACGAACCGCTGGCGCGCATCGAATAGTGAGAGCGCCCGGCTTAGACGATAATTCAACGGGTTCAGAATGTTCTCGAAGCTCGACGCGTTATCGATTGACTTGCTGAACGTGTAGGCGCCCTGGAACGAAAGACCTTTCGAGAACCGCTTCTCGACGTTTGCCTGGAACGAATTGTAATTTGAGTTGGAGATCGTGTCCTGTGCGAAAATGCTGGAAAAGACGGGCACGCCATCCGGCGGGCACCCGACGCCTGTGGTGGGCTCGCAGAGCGGGGAAGAATACGGCCTCAGGCCGACCAGTGAAATCGGATTCGCGTTTGGCCCGGTGACCGACTTGACCGATCCGTAGGGCAGGTGCAGCGTGAAACCCGCCGGGATCTCGCCGGTCGCGATGCTGAACGAAGAGTCCGCGTAGAACGGTCCGCAGGACAAGTTAGAGTCGTTGGCGAGCGTTGAGAGCTGATTCAAGTCCAGACAAGTTTGCGCGTTGCCGTAATTCAAGTCGTGGGTCGCCAGGAGCCGATGACCTTGCGTACCTACATATCCGATCTGCACCAGCAGATTGTTGATCACCTCCCGCTGGATCGTGAAATTGTACTGGTCGGCGTATTGCGAACGCAGGTGCGGCTGAAACTGCCCGTACAGGAGAATAGGGCGGAAGCGCGACCAGTCGACTGGTTGGCCGCGTGGCGGGTTCAAAATGCCGTTGAAAGGGTTGGGATTGATGGTGCCGTCCTGGCCCACGAACGGCGTATTGAAAAGAACGTTGTTGAAAGTTGAACTGCCCCCGAAAGGTGGTTCCGCGCTGAACTGTTCCAGCACCAGTTGTTCGACCGGATTGTAAAACATCCCCCAGCCCATCCGGATACTGGTTTTACCGGGGCCGCCAAACAATTTGCTCATCCAGCCGGAAGTGGCCGACGGGCTCCAGGCCAGCCCGATTCGAGGCGCAAACGCTTTGTAGTAAGTTTGGGTCATCGCCGCGGGCACACCCCGGTCTCCAGGCACCACCAGGCCTCGCGGGAACACCGACTCACCGGCGCTCCCCGCACTACAATCCGTCGTCCCGAAAGTTTGTACCAACGGATTTGCCGGATCCAGCTTACAAGGATAAATCGACGTGTCCTGGCCGGGCCGGTACGTCTGCACGCGCTTACCGATGTCGGTGATGGGCGTATTTAGCTCCCACCGGAGGCCGTAGTTAAGGGTCCAACTCGGCTTGATCTTCCAGCTGTCCTGCGCATACAGGTACGCCGATGTGCTGCGCACGTTTTCGGTCTGTGCCGAGCCCTGCGAGTAGCTGTCGGGCAGGCCCAGCAGATAGTTGGGGAACAGGTTGTCGAAACCCACATCGTTCGGCCCGCCGCCGAAGTAATTGTAGTATCCGTTGATGTTGAAGTAGAGCGTCTGATCGAAACGCTGGCGGCGGATATCGGCGCCAAACTTAAATGTGTGGCTGCCGGCAACCTTGCTGAAGTTATCGGCCCAATGGAAGCTGTTGCCTACCTGCGGCAGTTCGCCTTCGTAGCTGTTCCCGATGATGAATCCGCCCGAAACAGCAATGTTGGGCACGCCTTCATGCGCATTCCCGAGTCCCGGAGTGATGCCCAGCTTAGGATCGGCAGGGTTCGAAAAACACTGCGCCGCCGGCACGGTTTTGCAGGAATCCTGCAGCCGAGCCGTGTGCTGCGGATGGTTGAAGCCAAGCTGGCCTTCCCGGAAGTACGCGAATCGGAATTCGTTGACCGCCGACGCATTGAGGGTCCACGTGTGACTAAGGTTCCACTGCTGGACGCGCTGATCGTACTCCGACCCGAAACCCGGCACATTGGCGCCCGCGGCCTGGAAGCGGGCGAAGGGCTTTCCCAGGGAGTCGTCATCGACATAGTAGTAGAAATTCAGCTGCTGGTGATCTGTGATTGCGTGATCGACGCGCACCGTGCCCTGATGGTCGCGATCCCGCTGGCCCGGGACGCTCTGAAATTGACTTGATCCGTGGTTCGGCAGGGGCACAAACTGGTTTATCAGGTCAAGAGCGGTCTGGTCGAAACAGGGGTTGGGAATCTTGTTGTTGGGAAAAATGGCTGAATAAGCGGTTCCCGTGGTGATGGGGGCGCCTCCGGCAGCTGCGACGGCGCCCGCACATCCCGGCCGCCCATTCAGGACGCCGGTCAAATAATCCGTGCTGAGACTGCCGGCAAAAGGCGTGCCGGCGGAAAAATCGCCGGTACGCTCCGACGACGTCGGGACCGTCACAAGGTCAGAGGAGATGCCCTGTACGATGCGCCGGGATTCGTACGATCCGAAGAAGAAAGTTCTGTCCTTCTTGATCGGCCCGCCGAAGGTGCCGCCAAATTGATTCTGCTTGAAGTCGGGCTTCTCGGAATCGAAAAAGCCCCGCGTGTTCAGGGCGCGGTTCCGGAAGAACTCGAAGAGATTGCCATGAAAGTTATTGGTGCCGCCCTTGGTCACGACGTTGACGACAGCGCCGGAATTACGCCCGAACTCCGCGTCAAAGGTATTGGTCAGCACGCGGAATTCCTGAATGCTATCGGGCGAAGGTTGAATCGCGGGCACGCCGATGAACTGGTCGTTGCCGTCCCCGCCATTTACGTTGAAGTTGTTGGACCGGCCGCGGCCGCCGTTCACTGAAACCACACCGGCACGCTCGCTGCCCGCGAACAAGTCATACCCCTGCTGCGACTGCACGCCCGGCTGCAACTGCAGTAACTGGTAAGTATCGCGAGCGTTCAGCGGCAGATTGGTTACGGTCGCTTCGTTCACCACCGCGCCAAGCTGCGTACTGGTGGTCTCGACTAGCGGAGCCTTTGCTTCCGCCTCGACGACCTGGCTCACTTCGCCTAACTCCAGCGTCGCGTCCACGACTATGACGTGGCCTATGGTGACATCCAGATCACGATTCGAATATTTCTTAAAGCCGGCGGATTCGATCTCCACGGTATATTTTCCGACCGGCAGCGTTGGAAAAACATACTCGCCGCGAATGTCGCTGGCGGCCGTATGGGCGGCGTTGGTGGCCTGGAAAGTCGCTGTGATTTTCGCGCCGCCGATCATGGCGCTGGACGGATCTTTCACCGTTCCCCGAATCACACCCGTGGTTTGCGCGATCGCACAGGGTAGGGCAAAGACGGCAAGAGCCGACAGCACTTTCAAGCGAAGACTCATGGCAGAGACTCATTATTGGGCGAAAATTCGAAGCTAATGCGGTCCGGCCCCTGCAACTGACTTAAGTTGATTAAAGGAGAGCCTATCTGTCGGGTCATGGGATTGTCAAGCGACTCGGCATCAGGCCGCGTCTATAGAGAGTAAGCTGTTGGAGATGGTTTCGCTACTCCGCGCTAGCCCAGCCCTCATAATCGCTTCCGCCTTCGCCCATGCTCAAGATGGCCGCACCGCCGATCTCATCCTGCGGCATGGCGCCATTGACACTATGCATGCCGCTCGAACCTGGGTGGAATCGCTGGCCGTGACGAACGGCCGGATCATCGTTGCAGGACCGGATGCCCGCGTTACCATGTTGGCAGGTCCCTCCACGAAAATTGTCGAGCTTGGTGGGCGGATAGTGCTGCCCGCCTTCCACGACTCACACGTGCACCTCATGGAAGGTGGCGTGGATATGAGCCTTTGCAATGTGAAATCCGTCCTGACGCCGAGGGAAGTGCTGGCCGAGCAAGTTTGCAGCGGCGCATCCGGATAGATCACCGGGTCGGGTTGGGATCTGCGCGTGTTTCCTGAAGCGAACCCTAGCAAAGAGCAACTGGACGGAGCGGTGAGTGATCACCCAGCCTACATAGAGTCCGCTGACGGTCATTCCGGCTGGGCCAATTCCAAGGCCGTTGCGCTGGCGGGTATCACGAAAGATACGCCAGACTCGGCCGGCGGCCGCATCGCGCGCGACCCCGTCACAAAGCAGCCCACGGGAACGCTCCGCGAGTCCGCCCGCGAGTTGGTGACCAGCAAGATCCCGCCTGCTACGGCGGAGGAATGTTACTCGGAATATTTCCTACCTGGCGCTAGACGGAAATTGCGAGTTGAAGGCGAATGGACAAGTGTTTTCGCGCCTGGCCGTGTGTCGTCGCGATGCCGGACGATCCGAGCGCAGACATACATCAGACCGAAAAGGTATTCTTTTTAATATAAAGATGGCCTCATCTATCGCGACGATCACGGCCCCGGGATGCTTAGCGTTGATGTTTCTTCTGCCAGCGGGCTATACTGCCGCGCAGGACGGCTGGTCGCCGCGCGTTCGACGCAACCCGCTCAGCCTGACACCGACGAAAGGACATGTGGTGAACATGAACGATCCGTTTGCCATGGCTTACATTGTGCAGGATGTTCGCAATCAACTGGAGGCCGGAGCGTGGCGGTGGACTTCGCGGCGTCCGGAATTGCGCATTTACCTTGATGATACTCGTGGGCTGAAATTTACCACGGATTTCAGCGTGCCAGAACGCGGCCTTGGGCGTACGGGGCCAGTGACAATTTCATTTCTGATAAACGGGCAGTTGCTGGACCGCGTAAGGTGCGATCAGCCGGGCGACCGGCATTTTGAAAAGCCCGTGCCGGAGTCTTGGCTTCACCCGCGCTGGCTGAACTTCGTGAGAATGGAGCCGGACAAGACCTGGAGCGACGCTGAGTTCACCCACGGGTTCATTCTGACACGCGCCGGATTTGCGCCGAACTGATGCGGCTGTTTCTTGGAGTCGATGGGGGGCAATCGAGCACGAAAGCGCTGATCGGCGATGAGGCCGGCCAAGTGCTGGGCGCGGGAGCGGGTGGACCTTGCAATCACGCGGGCGCGGCCGAGGGACGCGAAAAGCTGGCGCGCGCCGTTCGGGAAAGTGTGGCTGCGGCGTGCGCACGGGCGAATCTGAATGTGGAACAGGTGCGCTTCGAAGCCGCCTGCTTCGGGATGAGTGGCGGGCCCGAGGACAAGCAAAACATTTTAGCCGAAATTCTGCCGGCCGCGACATTAGTCGTTACCCACGACGCGCTGATCGCGCTTTCGGGAGCCACGGCAGGCGAGCCGGGTGTCGTGGCGATCTCCGGCACGGGTTCGATAGCGTTCGGGCGGAATGCCGCGGGCGCCACCGCACGCGCCGGAGGATGGGGATTTCTGTTCGGCGATGAAGGCAGCGGTTTCGACATCGTGCGGCAGGCGGTGCGCGCGGCGCTGCGTTTTGAGGAAGGATGGGGGCCGGAAACGGCGCTGCATCGCGCGCTGGTGGCTGATGCGGGTGCGCGCGACGCAAACGATCTGATGCACCGCCTTTATACGGAGGAGTGGCCCAGGCCGCGCGCGTCACGGCTGGCGAGAATCGTGGATGGCATGGCGCTGGATGGCGACGCAGTGGCGTGCGAAATTCTGTTGAACGCCGCGCAACAACTGGCGACACTTGCGGTTTCCGTGCGCCGGCGCCTTTTCAAGCCGGGCGAATCTGTGCCTGTTTGCTACATCGGCGGTGTCTTCCAGATCCGCATCCTGCTGGAGCGCTTCCGGCAACTGGTGGAACTGGAAGACGGCAGCATGGCTGCACCATCGCGTTATGAACCCGCGGCCGGCGCGTTGCTGGAGGCGTACCTTGCGGTGGGCTTGCATCCCACTCTATCTCACATTCCGGAGTCGAAAACATGAAACGGGTATCTTTATTTGCGGTAACGGTGATGACCTTGCTGGCTCCGTCGCCGGCTCCGGCGGCGGAGCCGGACTGGGAACAGATCGACAAATCGGCCGTCGATCTGCTCCAGCGGTATATCCGGATCGAATCAATCGACCCGCCGGCGAACACTGCGGAGGCCGCCAATTTCGTCAAACATTTTCTCGAAGAAAACGGCATCGCGGCGAAGCTCTACGCGAGCGGGCCGAACGGGCAAACGAATCTGGTGGCGCGCGTAGCCGGCCACGACCGCTCCAAGAAGCCGCTATTGCTGCTGAACCATCTGGACGTCGTCCCGGTGGACCGCAAGGCGTGGAAGTTCGACCCGTTCGGGGCGGTGATTAAAAACGGCGAGATGTGGGGCCGCGGCACAATGGACATGAAGGGCATCGGCATCGAACAAATGATGGCCCTGGCGACGCTCAAAAGATCGGGTATCGCACCTGCGCGCGATATTGTCATGCTCTCGACCGCCGACGAGGAGAATAATGGCACCTACGGCATTCGCTGGATGATCGACAACCATTTCGCCGACATCGACGCCGAGTATGTGCTGGATGAAGGTGGGTTTGGAACGCGGAGCATCCTGGCGGCGGATAAGCTGGTGTTCGGCATCGAGGTGGGCGAAAAACAGACGCTCTGGCTGCGCGTGCGCGCGAAGGGAACGGCGGCGCACGGCTCCCAACCCATCCCCGATAACGCCAACGTCACGCTGCTCACTGCACTCGGCAAGGCGATGGCATTGCCTCGTGCGGAGCCTCATCCGGTAGTGGCGGAAATGATCCGCAACATCGGCGCGCCGCTCGCGGCTAACAAGTACACAGCGGCCATTCAGATGAATACGGTGTCGCTGACGACGCTGACGGCGGGCGTGGGTTCGCCCGTTAAGGTGAACGTGATTCCCTCGGTGTCCGAAGCCACGCTCGATTGCCGGCTGCTGCCGGGTGTCAATGCGCCCGAATTCATTTCGGATATGAAAGCGCGTATCAATGATCCGCGCGTGTCGGTGGAAATGATCAACCCGCCCGAAGATCCGGGCCCGAGTTCTAGCCGTACGCCGTTCTTCGAGGCCATGCGCCGGGCGATCCTCAAATCGCATCCGGACGCCATAGTGACGCCGATGCTGGTGCCGCACGGCACAGATTCGAACAAACTGCGCGCGAAGGGCCTCATCGCTTATGGATTCACGCCCATGGTGCTGGATCTATCGACGGCAGGGTCGATGCACAGCGATCAGGAGCACATTCCGATCGCGGAATTTCAGAAGGGTATCCGGATTTTCTACGATATGCTGACCGCAGAATTCTGAAAGATGCCTGGCTCGTGGTATCCGGACAGCCGTCACCATACCCGGCAAGGGTGCGCAGCAACCATCGGCTCTCCTATCTTGCAGGAGAATGCCTCGCCGAACTCGGGCACGTTCTGCAATACTCCGTTCACGCGGAATTCGCCCGGCGAATGTGGATCTGTGATGGCGCGCGCCCGCGCGGCCTGCTCAGTAGTGTTTTGGCACCAGATCTGCGCGTAACCCAGAAAGAACTGCTGCTGCGGCGTGAAGCCGTCCGTTTTTTCCAGGACATGTCCGGCGAGGCTGTCCATGAGAGCCATGTACGCCAGGCGGACCCCGCCGTTATCTGCGGTATTTTCTCCGAGCGTCAGCTTTCCGTTGAGCTTCACGCCGGGTACGGGACTGAAGTTGCTGTACTCGCTGGCAATGCAGTCGGCACGCGACTCAAACGCCTTGGCATCCTCGGCTGTCCACCAGTCGTGCAGGTTGCCATCGCCGTCGAAACGACGACCCGAATCGTCAAACCCATGCGTGAGCTCGTGACCTATCACCGCGCCAATGCCGCCGTAATTGACTGCATCGGCCGCTTTCACGCTATAGAAAGGCGGTTGCAGAATGCCGGCAGGAAAGTTGATGTTGTTCATGAGAGGCGAATAATAGGCATTGACGGTCGGCGGCGTCATGGTCCATTCACCCTTGTCCACGAGCTTGCCAATCTTGTTGAAATTGCGGCGGATTTCGAATTCCTCGGCGCGCAGGGCATTGCCAAAGTGGTCGCCGCGGATAATCCGAACGCTGCTGTAATCGCGCCATTTGTCGGGGTAGCCGATCTTGTTGGTTACGGCGCGCAGCTTGGCAAACGCCTGTTGTTTGGTGGCGGTGGTCATCCAGGCCGCGCTCTCGATGTCTTTTCGCATTTCGGCTTCAATCTGACCGACCAAAGCGAGGGCTTTCTCCTTACTCGCGCCGCTGAACGCCACTTTTACGAACTCCTGGCCGAGCGCCTCGCCGAGTGAGCGATCCGTGCTGCGGACGCAACTCTTCCAGCGCGGCGGCATGGCCTCGGTTCCGCGCAGAATGTGCTCGAAGAAATGAAAGTCCTCGGCTTCGAAGGCGTGCGGCAGATAGTCAGCCTTGTAGAGCAAGACCTGCCAGGTCAGATACGTTTTGATGTCCGCCAGGCTGGTGTCCCGAAGGGTCGTGTTGAGGGCCTTCACGAAATCCGGCGATGCAACGTTTAACGATTCAATATGCGGAATGCCGACGGTCGAGATGTATCGCTTCCAGTCGAAATCCGGCGTCAACAAAGCCAGTTCGCCCACGGTCATCTTGTGATAGGTATTGTCGGGATTGCGGCGCGCCACGCGGTCCATGGACGCCTTGGCGAGGCCGGTTTCGACGTTCACGATGGCGTGCGCCTTGGCTTCAGCATCGGCATCACTTGCGCCTTCGGCTTTCGCCAACAAACCCAGCATGGCGCGAATGTGCTCTTCATATTGTTTACGCAGCTCGACGGATTTGGCGTCCGTTTTCAGGTAATAATCGCGATCCGGAAGCCCGAGGCCGCCCTGATCGACGGTAGCGATCTCCTGGCTGGCATTCTTCGCATCGGGCCGGACGTTGAAATTGAAGAAGGGACGTACTCCGGCGTTATGCAGATGCACGATTTCCTTCACCAGATCTTCGTTCGAAGCGATGGCGTCGATTTCCTTAAGTATCTCCGCGATCGGCTGAATACCTTTGACCTCGATGGCTGGTTCGTCCATGCAGGCAGCGTAGTAATCGCCGATTTTCTGCTCGATAGCGACGCGGGCGGTACCCGCGTTTGCGGCCTTTTCGAGAATCTCGCGCTCGATGACCAGGTTATTCTCCAGCAATTGATCGAAGCGACCCCACCGCGACTGGTCGGGCGGAATCGGGTTGTTCCTGCGCCAGGCGGCGCACGCGTACTGATAGAAGTTTTGACACGGACTGACGGTGGTGTCCATCGCTTTAAGATCGATGCCGGACGAAGAGGCCGGGCTCGCATATGACGATTGCGGTGCGCAGACTACCAGAGCAACAGCCACGAAGAAGAACCGAAGCTTATGCATGGTTTAGATTTTATCGTTGATTGGCTTGGATGACACAGGGCCGCCTGCATCACACCGCGCCCCTTACACCGCGACGAGCGTGCCCTTCTTGCGGAGCAAATCAAGTGCCATTTGCGTGGCAAAAACGCGAATGCGCGCGCGGTCGCCGAAGAACTGGCGATGCACCACAATGCAGCCGGCGGCGTCCGCCAGACCGACATAGACAGTACCGACGGGGACCTTTTCGCTGGGCTCGGGGCCGGCCTCGCCGGTTATAGAGAGAGCAAACGTCGAGCCTGTCCGCCGCCGCGCACCGATGGCCATGGCTTCGGCGGTCTCTTTGCTGACGGCGCCGTGGTTTTCGAGCGTCTCTTCGCTAACGCCCAGTAGTTCAGATTTCAACTTCTTGCTGTAGGCCACGAATCCGCCGAGAAAATAGTTCGAGCTTCCTGGCACCGATGTGATGCGCTGCGCCAGCCAGCCGCCGGTCATGCTTTCGGCAACTGACAGAGTCGCATGGTGCTTGTTCATTAACTCGCCGACCACGGCTTCGAGCGGATCGCCGTTGCGAGAATAAATCCGATCGCCCAGCAGCAGCTCGATCGGGCCTGCGACCTCGGCCAGTAAAGCGCTGGCTTCGCCCTCGGTTGCCGAACGGGCGCGCAAGTGAATCTGGATGTCGCCTTCGCCCGCCAAAATGGTAGTCACCGGATTGTTGTATTTTTTATAAATCGGCGAGATGGCCTGGTCCAGATCCGATTCCGCCATGCCGGCCACGCGCATCACCAGTGTGAGGATGACAAGCTTGGGCACGAAACGTTCGAGGCGAGTAAGACACTGGCGCGTGAACATGGCCTTCAGCTCGTGGGGCGGCCCCGGCAAGAGCATGATGGCGGCGTGCGATTCCTCGATCCATTGGCCGGGCGCAGTGCCGCGATCGTTAGGCAGAATCTCGGCGCCTTCGATGATGAACGCCTGTCGGCGGTTTACCTCGGCCATCTTGCGGCCGGCCTGGCGGAACCGCTGTTCGAGCTGATCGGCGATCTCGTCATGGAAGACCAGCTTGCGGTCGAGAGCCATGGCCACGGCGTCACGCGTGACGTCATCTTCCGTGGGGCCGAGGCCGCCCGAAAGGATCACGACTTCCGCATTGGCCAGAGCACGCCGCACGGTATGCGCGAGCCGCTCGCGATCGTCGCCCACGACATATTTAGTCGTGACCTCGACGCCCAGGCCGTTCAACTGGTCGGTCAGAAAAAGGGAATTCGTGTCGAGCCGCTGCGGTGTAAGGAGCTCCGATCCAACGGCGATAATCTCGGCGTTCATGGCGCTGCAGAATCGGCGGATTTGGAACGGAGAATGAACGCGCCCGGACGCAAACCTCCGCCCGTTTGCCTTATGGTGATTCGCAAGAATGCGCGACCGGAACTGCTGGCGATGTCTCTCATTCTGTCAGGCGAGCAGTTTTCCCTGGATGCCGACGTCGACTCGATACAGACCATTGGTGGTAGCCAGAACGAGGGCGCGCGCCGGTGTGAACGCCATGCCGACGATGCCCGGTCCCGAGAGGAAGAGCTCCGGCTTGCGATCCATGCCGAAGCGGACCACGCCCTTGCGGCCGCCGAGCGACGCCGCCACGTAAAGGCGATTTTCGACATCGACTGCCATTCCTTGCGGGCGGCCCAGGCCGCGGTAAAAAACTTCAACATCGCCCGAGTGTGAAATACGATACACCGTATCGAAACTCGAAGTGGTCGGCCCGGTCACGTACAGATATTCGTCGGGCCCGATCGCCAGATGGTAGGCGGAAATGGAGGGCTCAAGCGTGGCGAACACGTAAATCTGCCGGTTGGGCGCAATCTTGAAGATCGTGCCGCTGCGGTCGCCCACATAGAGATTGTTTTCCCGGTCGAACGCGAGCCCCGTGGCAACGCCCATGCCTTCGACGAAAACCGACATGCTTCCGTTAGGAGTGGCCTGATAGATCACGCCATCGAAACGGCTGGAAATGTACAGCATGCCCTGCGCATCGAACGCCATCGCCGTGGCGTTCATCAGATCGTTGATGAACGGCTTGACATTGTAGTTCAGGTCGATCTTGAAGACGGCGACCGCGACCTTCTGCCCGCGTGAGCCGCTGAAGGTGGTATAGATATTACCGAACGTGTCCACTGCAGGATTGGTGACCGGATGCAGGCTGTCCGCAATTGCAATTCCGATATCGCACGTCCATGCCTGGCTGGCTTGCTCGCCATTTTGAATGACGAGCTCGCCCTCGGACGCGCCTTCGGGGACCCGAACGATCAGAAAGGAATCCGAGCCGATGATCACCGGCGCGGCCACTTCACCGATGGTGACGCGCGGCCGGTCCGACCGGGCAAATCCTTTGCCCTCAATCTGAAATTCGCCACCGGCGATGGCCGCCACGGGCGAAACCTGCGCGATCTGCGGACGCCCGTTGGTGTCTTTGCGAATCCCCATGCTCAATTCCCCATGCTCAATAAAGATTGAAACATCCTGCCACGTATAAGACAAGTGCCGCATAAAACCCCGCCATAAGGTCGTCGGCCACGATGCCGGCCCCACCCGGCAGCTTTTCAAGATGGCGCACCGGCGCCGGCTTCCAGATGTCGAAAAACCGGAACAAGATGAAGGCGCCTATCCACGACTTCACGTTGAGCGGCCTCGCGCCGGCTAGCGCGAGCCACTGGCCGACCACTTCGTCGACTACCACCACGCCGGGGTCCTTCTGATTGATCGCTTGGGCGGTCACACCAGCCGCCCACATGGAGGGCGCCGTTGCCGCCAACACCAACGCGCCGAACCAGAGCGGCTGCCATGCTGCGTAGCTTACCAGCAGCCATGCGATCAGAATCGCCGCGAGTGAGCCCGCCGTTCCGGGCGCAATAGGCGC
>DATLVQ010000883.1:0-7992 GCA_035577325.1 Bryobacteraceae bacterium
AGGATCGTTACAGAGACAACTTCCCTGCTGAGCCCAGCACACGCATTTATCCCGCCGCTCGGGAAATGCTCGAAGGCGTCGTGAATGGCGAAGTTATCGTGCCGGGTGGAAGGTATTTTGTTCTAGGAGACAATCGGGACATGTCCTTGGACAGCCGTTATTGGGGTTTTGTTAGCGCTGGTGATGTGATTGGCAGACCTCTCTTGATCTATGACTCCGCGGAACAACCAACCGAAGACCTGATGAAGGGAGAGCGCTTCACACTTCGACGTGTACGGTGGGGTCGGCTTTTCAAGTTGCTTTAGATCGACAGTTCATTTCGCACAAATCCTCCGGCTTCTCTTCTTTTCGCGCCTCCGTCCCTTTGCTCCATAATAAAAGGAACCGCCGTTATCATCGGTGCGTTCCTTTCATCGGATGTCCTTTGCCATTGAAACCGAGGGGTTGATCAAGATCTTCCGCAGCCGCTGGACGGGCAAAGAAGTGCGCGCGGTGGATGGGATCTCCCTGCGGATCGAGCCGGGCGCGACCTTCGGGCTGCTCGGACCGAACGGCGCAGGCAAGACCACCTTCGTCAAGATGCTGCTCTCCTGCGCGCATCCGACGGCGGGGCGTGCCATGGTGTTCGGCCGGGATTCGCGGGACGCGCAGGCGCGGCGGCCCATCGGCTACCTGCCCGAGAACCACCGCTTTCCCACGTACATGACCGGGCGCAGCATGCTGGATTTCTACGGCGCGCTATCGGGGATGGACGGCGCCTTGCGGCGAAAACGGATTCCAGAACTACTGGCTACGGTCGGTCTGGCAGACTGGGGCGATGTAAGACTGGGCAAGTATTCGAAAGGCATGTTGCAGCGTGTGGGCCTGGCGCAGGCGCTGATGCACGCGCCCTCGCTGCTGATTCTGGACGAGCCGTCGGATGGCGTGGATCCCATCGGACGGCGCCAGATTCGCGACATTCTGCACGCGCTCGAACAGCAGGGCGTGACTATTTTTCTGAATTCGCACCTGCTGGCCGAGGTCGAGTTGTTCTGCCATGATGTGGCCATCATTCACCGCGGCCGAGTCGCACTCGAAGGTAAGATCAAGGACCTGACCGCGGGCAGCGGCTATCGCGTGGAAGCCGAGCATGTGCCGGAGCGCCTCGAACAAGACTTGCGCGCGAAGGCCATGGCGGTGGCGCAGCGCAACGGCAACGTCGAATTTCTCTTCGGCAGCCGCGATGAGGCCAACCAGGCCGTCGATCTGCTGCGCGCCGAGCATTGCCAGATCGAATCGGTGGCACGGACCAGCAGCACGCTGGAAGACGTTTTCGTGAAGGCCATTCATGAACAGTAAAACCATCGCCGTCACGCTTGCGCTGGTGCGCGACACCTTCCGCGAAGCCTTCGCGCGCAAGATTTTTTGGGGATTTTTCGGCTGCTCGACCGCGCTGATCCTGTTCTTCATTTTCATCATGCGCATCGATGTGGTGCAGGGGGCGATTGCCACGGTGTCGTTGTTTGGGAACGCGGCTCACTCCATGGACGTGCAGCGGATGGTGCGGCAGGCGCATGGCGCCATCGCGGCGTTTCTGTTCACGGCGGGCATGTTTCTGGCGGTGTTCGCATCGGCGGGCCTGATCCCTTCGGTGTTCGAGCCGGGCCGCATCGAGTTGTTGCTATCGAAACCGGTGGAACGCTACCACATTCTGCTGGGCCGTTACACGGGCAATGTGCTGGTGATCGCGGCCAATATTTTTTATCTGGTGTTTGCCGTGTGGGTGATTTTTGGAATTAAGACGGGCGTCTGGACCGCTGGCTTCCTGTGGTCGAGCGTGCTGACGGTTTACATGTTCGCGGTATTGCTGACGGTCGTGGTGCTGGTCGGCGTGCTCTGGGAGAGCGCGGCGGTTACCACGATGGTGACATTCGGCATCATGATTGTGAGCCCAATTCTGGCGCAGCAGACGACACTCGAAAGGCTGCTGACCTCGGAGACGTCGCGCAATGTTGTTCGCGGGGCGTATTATGCGCTGCCCAAAGTCTTCGACTTGGGCCGCATTGCGCGCTCGCTGGTGCTTGGCAATCCGATCGACAACTGGATGCCGGTGTGGAGCTCGGGGTTGTTTGGCATTGCGGTGCTGGCCGCCGGGATTTATGTATTCGCGAGAAAAAATTACTGACATGGGAACGGTTGGGCAGAGCGAAAAAG
The DNA here is from genome assembly GCA_035577325.1 of Bryobacteraceae bacterium. GTDB lineage: Bacteria > Acidobacteriota > Terriglobia > Bryobacterales > Bryobacteraceae > QHXW01. The sequence goes on from DATLVQ010000883.1 coordinate 2,194, forward strand.
GCCTTTGGGGGAGAAGGCCACAGGTCCCCGCAAAAGCGGCGTGGCCCTGCCTTACTGGGAGTGACGCGCGGGCTGGAGGTGCGAATCGAACGCGACCGCGGAGTGTGCAGCGCTGCATCTGGATTCTGCTGATTACGATGACGGCGTGCAACTCCGCTGAAACCGGGCGCACGACTATCGACTCAACTCTGGCCGCGCTGGTTCCACCCGATGCGACGATGCTGGCCGGGCTCCGCATGTCCGACATCCGGGGGACTCATATTTATCAAAAAATGCTGGCCGGAAGGCATCTCGAAAGGCTGGATGAATTCGCGCGCCAGACCGGTTTCGATCCGCGCCGCGATGTACGTGAGCTGCTGGTGGCGTCGAACGGAAAAGACAGCCTGGTGGCGGCGCGGGGGACGTTCAACGTGCGAGCATTCGAGGGCATGACGCGAAGCACATACAAAAGCTATACGCTGTATACACGCGACCGCGGCGGCGTGGCACTGATCGATAATTCGACCGCCATCGCCGGGACTCTGGAGGCTGTGCGCGCCGCACTCGACCGCCGCGGCTCTGGCGACCGCACGGGACCCGCTGCACTGTTGGCGCGCGCGCGCCAGATTCCGCCCGAGAACCAGGTTTGGTCCGTTTCCAGCGGCTTCGACAGCCTGCTGACAGGCAGGATTCCCGAGACCGGCAACATCGGTAACGCCGGACGGATCCTGCGCTCGCTCGAAAACACAAGCGCGGCCGCCGACCTCCGCGCCGGGCTCAACGGCTATATCAACGGCCAGTGCCGCACCGATGCCGACGCGAAGAATCTCGGGGATGCGGCGCGCGGCCTGGTGGGCCTCGGCCGCCTCAGTGTTCCTGAAAAGCAGTCCGAACTGCTGCGCCTGTGGGATGGCATTAAAGTGGATCAGCAGCAGCGATACGTTAAGATCACAGTGGCGATTCCGCAGGACCTCGTTGACAAGCTGGTCGATCTGGTGGGCAGCGATCCACGGCTGCACGGTTTGCCGATTCAATCGCAGTGATTCCCGAAAGCCGCTCTAGCCGACCGTTGTCCCCGTGGCGGGCTGTGGCTTTTTCGGGGGTGGAATTCCATCGCCCAGGATCGACGTGCCGCCTTCGCTGATGTAATTCCGGTTCCAGGCCGGGATATCGACCACTACGTCGCCCGTCACCACGGCCTGGCAGCCCAGGCGCGAGTGCGGCGTCAAGTCGGCGGCCATATCCACGCGATCCATCTCGTCATCATCGGCCTCGGTGAGGTGGGCGTCGAGTCCTTCTTTCACCACCACATGGCAGGTGGTGCAGGCGCAGTTGCCACCGCAGGCATGCTCCAGATGAATACCGAAGTTCAGCGCAATGTCGAGCAGCGATTCCGGCTTGCCATGACCCTTGTAGGGCAGCTTGCCGGACTCGAATTCGACCGTCTTGCCGATCGGAAGGAACGTAACCTTAGGCACTCCTTGATTATAGCGGGTACAATAACCTGCAACCAAATGCCCCTATTCTCCATCAACATTGTGTAGTACAATTTGAAACTGGCTTTCTCCTATGGATTCCTCGTCGCGCAGCCTCGCCAAAGCCGTCAGCTACCGCGTTCTCGGATCTGCAGTCACGGCGCTGATCGTGCTTTTATTTAGCGGCAGTCTGAAGGTGTCGCTGGGCGTAGGGGCGATGGACATGTTGTCTAAGATCGCGCTCTATTTCCTGCACGAGCGGATCTGGAATTACATTCCCTACGGACGTCCGAAGCGGCCCGAGTACGAGATCTAAGGACCGTTTCGGCCCTCGCGTTATACTCGGGATTCGTGTTTCATCAACTGGAAAAGCGGGTTCAGGAAACCTTTCACCATCACATTCAAGAGCGGTATGCAATCGATCTGGCGGTGGCCATTGAGCAGCCGAAGCAGGCGGATTTCGGCGAAATGGCCGTGCCGGCTGCGTTTCAGCTGGCCAAGCAACTGAAGCAGGCGCCGAAGAAGATTGCCGCGGAGCTAGTCGCCGACATTGGCGCCATCGAAGGCATCGCGGCACTCGAAATCGCCGGCAACGGGTACATTAACGTACGGTTCGACCGTGCGCGATACGGGGCATCGCTGCTCCAGCCGGCCGCGGAACCGGCGGCGGCAACCGGCGAGAAAATCATCGTCGAGCACACCAACATCAATCCCAATAAAGCCGCGCACATCGGCCATCTGCGCAACGCCACGCTGGGCGATACGTTTGTGCGCATGCTGCGCGCGCGCGGCAAGCGCGTCGAAGTGCAGAACTATATCGACAACACCGGCGTGCAGGTGGCGGACGTGGTAGTGGGATTTCACTATCTGGAGCACAAGACGCCGCCTGAAGTCGCCGCGCTGATTTCGAACCCCGCAGTGCGCTTCGATTATTACTGCTGGGATCTCTACGCGCGCACTTCGGCGCATTATAAAGAGAAGCCCGACGCCCTCGCCTGGCGCAACGAGACGCTGCACGCAATCGAAGCGGGTACCGGTTCGCTGGCCGAGATCGGCCGCATGGTGTCGGAGGCCATCGTCGAGGCGCACCTTAAGACTATGCTGCGCCTCGGCGTCGAGTACGATGTACTGCCGCGCGAGAGCGAAATCCTACACCTGAAATTCTGGGCGTACGGGTTCGAACTGCTCAAGGAGCGCAAAGCGATTTATCTGGAAACAGAAGGGAAAAACGCGGGCTGCTGGGTGATGCCCGCGGCCGCGTTCTCAGAGGATTCCGAAGACAGCAAGGTGATCGTGCGCTCGAACGGCACGGTCACTTACGTCGGGAAAGACATCGCGTATCAGCTTTGGAAATTCGGCCTGCTGGGCAAGGATTTCTACTACCAGCCGCTGCACAAGTATGCGGACGGCCGGGTGCTGTGGGTCACGTCAGATCGGGCCGCGGCTCCTAATTCGCAGATCCCGTCGTTCGGCCAGGCCACGCGCGTCTACAACGTGATCGACGTCCGGCAGTCGTACCTTCAAGATGTAGTCGTCGCCGGGCTGCGGGCGCTCGGTTTCGAGCAGCAGGCCGGCCAATCGATCCACTTTTCCTACGAAATGGTGGCGCTCTCGCCGCGCTGCTGCGCCGAATTGGGGATTCCTCTGTCCGAAGAAGACCGCAAGCGGCCCTATATCGAGGTTTCGGGGCGCAAGGGGCTGGGCGTGAAGGCCGACGACCTGATAGACAAACTGATCGAGAAGGCGCTCGAAGAAGTAGCCTCACGGCATACTGAAGCATCCGCCGAAGAACAGCGGATGGTCGCCCAGCAGATCGCTATCGGCGCACTCCGCTATTTTCTGCTGAAATTCACGCGGACCTCCGTGATCGCCTTCGATTTCCAGGAAGCGCTGAGTTTCGAGGGCGAAACCGGACCATATGTTCAGTATGCCGTGGTGCGAGCGCGCAGTATTTCGCGGAAACTCGAGGAGAAGGGCGAGCGCGTGCCGGATTTTCGCGCCGAGCTGAATGCGGCAGCGTTCGGGCGGCAGTTGCGGTCGGAAGATTTCTGGCAGGTGCTATTGGCCGCGTCCAAGGCCGACGCTGCGCTGGAACGGGCAGTGACCGCCGGCGAACCCGCACACGTCGCCAAATATGCGTTTCAGATTGCGCAGGCATTCAACAATTTCTATCACCAATACCCCATCATTCACGAGCAGGAACGAGAGAAAAAAGTATTCCTGCTTTGGATGACGGATTTCTTCCGCGCGCAACTGGAGCGCACGCTCGGGGTATTGGGGATTGAAGTGCCGCCCTATATGTAGCGGTTTGCGCTACGATGCTTGCTCGGCAGTTGACGGGAGGACTTCGATGCGCGCACATATCAGCCCGCGGTGGATCATGGCTCCGGTATTTGTTGCGGCTCTCGGCTGGGCGTTCGAGAGCACGATACCCACGATTCATCCGGTTCTGACGACCGAGGAAGGCCAGCGGGTGGCGTTCGATCGTTTCACCTGGCAGTACCGGGAATTGGCTAAGAAGCTGCCGGTATCAGAGCCGTGGCCCAGCGGCCGGGACATGCGCGAGGTTCTCAGGCGCTACGATCTGGCTGATAATGCGCCCGCGAACGCTATCCCGGTGCCGGCGCGCATTACGAGCGATGTTTACCTCGTCGGTCAGGACCGCGTCAGCAACCTGACCTACATGATCGATTGCGGGCCGGAGGGTGTCGCCATCATCGACCCCACGTATGCATCGGAATTTGAGCGGACGCTCGGCAACGTGGAAAAGTGCGGGCGCACTCGGAAGGACATCCGCTGGGTGGTGAATACGCATTGCCACGTGGATCACGCCATGGCCGATAAACAGTTCCGGGATCTGGGCGCGAAAATCGCGGTCCACGAAGCCGATGCAGCCGCCATTGAAAAAGGAACGCGCGTGACGGCTTATTACCTCATCAAGGAAGACACCGGCAAGGTGGCGCCGTTCCCACATTGCCCGATCGATATGCGATTAGCGGACGGAGAAGAGCTGCATCTGGGCAACAAGACCCTGGACGTGATTCACACGCCCGGACACACGCCGGGATCGGCCTGCTTTCTGCTGAAGTCCGATGGCAAGAACGTCCTGTTTTCCGGTGACACGGTGCTCTACGACGGCCGGCTCGGCTGGCAGGGCAATCCTTACGCCGACAACGTTCAGTACCTGGCGTCGTTGCGGAAATTGAATGGTTTTGCGATCGATGGCGCGAAGGTGGAATGGGATGTGTTGCTTCCCGGCCACGGAGCGATTTCAATGGACAAAGCTTATCTGGATGTCCAGAAAGATCTTCAGCTGGTGTCGCTACTCGCAGGCGATGGCCGCGAAATTCCGAGCGTGCCGTTTGAATTGCCGGAGTATCGCAAGCAGATGTTTGGGCGGCAGCCGGTGAAGCTGCCGTGACGGCACATGTGGTACAGGCATGTTTGACATGAGCAACATGCAAATATCATGGAAGCATGATGTCGAGATTTCGCAAGCTCTGCGGCGCTATTTGCTCCCTGGGAAGCTCGATCCGGCGCATGGTTCTGGCGGCTCTCGAAGACTTCGCGGCGTTTTGCATGATCCGCTACCTCACACGCTGTTTCTTCCCAGGATCCGGCAACTTCGGCTCGGTGTAATGGCTTATGACGTTGTATACCTCGCGCTGGCGGAGCGCTTGGAGGCTCCGCTGCTGACGCGAGATGCAGCTTTGGTGCGCTTCTCAGGGCATCGCGCAAAAATCGAGCTGATCTAGCCTGCCAGCTTCGGGACGTCGCGGCGGATCACGCCTACCCTGCGTGTGCCAAAATTAAGGTGAATATGGCCAGCAAAAATTCTTTTGGCGCGGCGGCGGCGCTGCGCGTGGGTGATGCCACGTATCAGATCTTCCGGCTGGCGAAGCTGGAAGAAACCGGCAAAGGCAATGTCTCGCGGCTGCCGTTCTCAATTAAGATCCTGCTCGAAAATCTGCTGCGGCACGAAGACGGCCGCAAAGTTTCGGCGGAGGACGTCAATCAGGTTGTGAGCGGGGGAGGCGGCGACGTTAAAGAGATAAGCTTCATGCCGGCACGGGTGCTGCTGCAGGATTTCACGGGAGTACCTTGTGTCGTGGACCTGGCCGCGATGCGCGATGCGCTCCGGACGATGGGCTCCGACCCGTCGCTCGCCAATCCGCTACTTCCCGCGGACCTGGTGATCGACCATTCGGTGCAGGTGGATCAGTTCGGCACCAAGGATGCGTTTTCCGTGAACGCGCTGCTCGAATTCCAGCGCAATCGCGAGCGGTACATGCTGTTGCGCTGGGGACAGACGGCATTCAAAAACTTCCGCGTGGTGCCGCCGGAT
>DATLVQ010000884.1:0-9812 GCA_035577325.1 Bryobacteraceae bacterium
CGCCATCGGCCATGAGCGCATGCCCGTCGCCCACAAACAGCAGCGCGCCGGGATGGTAGACCGGCAAAATGACCGCCGCGCCTTCGCTGATCTGGTTGTAGTCGAGGTTTCCGCCATACGAACCCGCTGGACCTGAGGTAGGTACGAATTCTCCCGGCGCCGCCACGCCCACGCAACCGAGCATGGGATGCACCGGAAATTCGAGCCGCACGCGTTTGCTCTCGGGCTCGCGCAACCGCACCATCCCGCGTGCCAGATCGATATCCCACGGCACCAATCGCTGGCTGCCCTTGCGCACCAGGTCCGGCTTATATTTGTCCGAATAGAGGCTTTCAATTGAATCCGGCGTGAGCGAAATCAAGGCCAGCCGCCAAACCGAATAGCCCCAGTTCCGGTTCAGACGAACTTTCCGGAAGTGAACAACGATGGCATCGCCCTTCTCCGCGCCTTCTACGTAAAAAGGTCCGGTGAGCGGATTCGACGGCTGCGAGCGGTGCTCGCTCTTTTCGTCCTGGCCCCCGGAATCGAGCGTGCGCGTGAAAATCACTTCGCCTGGCTTGATCCGTTCGAGAACGGCATTGTTGTGAGCGAAGGTATGGAAGTATTCGCGGGCAAAAACCTGACGCGGCTCGTCGCCGGCGCGTGCCGTTGTCGCGCAAGCCACTAGAAGTGAAAGCGCGGCCGTACCGTAATATGACCAGCCCTCAAGCCATTTGTTTCGCATATTCATGTTGGATGTAATCGCACGCGCGCACCGTGATCGCCATCATGGTGAGTGTCGGATTTTGGCACGCGCTCGATACCCAGCAGGCGCCGTCCGTTACGAAAACATTGGGCACCTCGTGCGCCTGGCAGTAGCGGTTCACCACGCTCGTCTTCGCATCGTTGCCCATGCGCGCAGTGCCGATTTCGTGGATGCAGAAACCCGGCACCGAATATTCTCCGTGCGTACGCACGTCCTTGGCGCCCGCGGCCTCCAGCATAGTGGCGGCCTGCTCCTTGCCGTCATCGAAAAGCTTTTTTTCGTTGTCGCCGTACTCCGCGTGAATCTTGAGCACCGGAATACCCCAGGCGTCCACGCGCTCGCGATCGATCTCGACGTAATTCTCTTTGCGCGCCAAGCATTCAGCCCACATCGACATGCTCATGTGCCATTCGCCCTGCCGCAGAGCATTTTTATACGACGCACCGAAACCTTTCGCTCCCCAGTTGAACCCCGGCGAGCTGCCTCCCTGATATCCATAGCCACGGATGAACCCGTTGGTCGTCTTTTCTTTCACGTTGCGAAAGCGCGGCACATAAATTCCGTTCGGCCGGTCCGGCGGCCCCGCCCATGGTCTGGCTTCGAGCTCCGGCATCCGGCCCGACGCGCCACCGCCGTAGATATGATCCATCACGTATTTGCCCAGCGCATCGTTCGAATTGCAGATGTTGGAATTCATCAGCAGACGCGTAGATTCAAGCGTGGAAGCGCATAGCAGAATCACTTTCGCGCGCACTTCCCTGGGCTCGCGCGTGACGCGGTCGAGATAAGCGATACCCGCAGCCTTCCCGTCCTTCATCATGACGTGGCTGGCCACCGCGTCCGTGAAGAGCGTCAGGCGGCCGGTTTTCTGCGCGTCGGCGATCGTCGTCCACGGGCTGCTGAAGTAGGAAAACGTGACGCAACCCTGCTCGCATGGTCCGCAGTAATGGCATGCGGCGCGCCCATTATGCTGCTTGGTGAGGATGGCCACGCGCCCGATCGTCACTACGCGGCCCATCTTGTCCATCACGGCTTTGCGCAGAATGTGTTCGCCGCAGGTCATCTCCATTCCCGGCAGAAAGACGCTGTCCGGCAGCTGCGGCAATCCTTCGGAGTTGCCGCTGATGCCGACGTAGCGTTCGACTTCTTCGTAATACGGCACCATCTCGTCGTAGGAAATCGGCCAGTCGTCTCCGTACCCATCGTGACTCGCGGCTTTGAAATCCAGATCGCTCATGCGATAGCTTTGTCGCCCCCAACTCATGGAACGGCCACCCAGCACGCGCTGCCGGATCCAGTGAAACGGCTTTTCCTGCGTGTACGGATTCTCGCGGTCGTTGACGAACCACTCGTAGTTGGACTCGCGGCAGGCATAGCACAGGCTCTGAATGGGACGCTCTTCACGAATCTTGGGCGACATCCCTAGGTAAGGCAGTTGCCATGCCGGCTTGTGCTCAGTGAAATCCTTCGGCGTGATTTTCTTTCCGGCTTCGAGCAACGCCACGCGCATGCCCGCGGCCGTGAGCTTCTTGGCTGCCCACCCGCCGGTCGCGCCGGAACCGACGACGATGGCGTCAAAGGGGTCTTTGGGGGAGACGATCTGCAGCATCAAGCGCAGTATATCGCGCAGTCCGGCATAACGGCCGCCCCTTTTGGGGCCGCAGCGCATCGGGACGTTTTGCGGTTCTTCAATCCGAGCAATCTCTTCTAAGTCTGGAATGGATTATTTACGTGTTTCTAATGGTGTACATGTGGCTGGCTGGTGCCGTCTCGATCTCCTGGAAGCCGGACAATGAACTAAAGGCGATTTGGGTGGGCGCATCCTTGCCAGCCATCATTGCCACGTTTGCTCAAACAACACCCAGTTTTCCAAAACGCTGATCGGATCTTTCCAGGAAGTCGCTTCAGGTATGTCATGCGCTACCAGCCCATGCGTTCTCTGAGCGAATTGATATGAGCCACATGATGACGGCCATGCCAGGCGTAGAGGGCCAGGTTCTTTTCGAGCGTCACCTCGCCCAGTTCCGGATGATGAAATTTCTTGGCGCAGTCCGCCGCCGATAATGAACGCAGCAACAGAATCCAGCGTTTATGAAGCGCATCGAGCAGCGCGAGCGAAAGTTCGACCGGCGCGGTGCGCGCGTCCGCCAGCTCCGCCCAGCGGTCCTCGGCGTACGGCTTGATCATGGGTTCGTCCTCGGTGAGCGCCCACCGGAAGCGCACGTAACTGTTCATGTGGCTGTCAGGCACATGGTGCACCACCTGGCGCACGGTCCATCCGCCTGGCCGGTATGGCGTGTCGAGCTGCTGGTTCGAAAGCCCGGCGATGGCAGCACGCATCTTCTTGGGAGTCTGTTCGATCTCGTCGATGTAGCGCCGTCGATCGTAGGGCGAAACGCTGTCAGGCCACGCAAAGCGTCCTACGGGATATTGCAGGTCCATGCGTTCATGTTCGCACCATTCGACCGGAAATTGCGGCGCTGCGCGATATAAGTTACGTTAGCGTACATGTCGTTCGCCGGCCTCAAAGTCATCTCGTTCGAAAGCCGGCGCGCGGCTGAGATGGCACAGCTCATCCGCAAGCAGCAGGGCGAGCCGATCGTGGCGCCGTCCATGCGCGAGGCCCCCATCGAGCGCAATGAAGAAGCCTTCCGGTTCGCCGAACGGCTGTTCGCGGGCGAATTCGACATGATGATCCTGCTTACGGGCGTCGGCACGCGCATTCTGGATCAGGCCATCGCGAGCAAGTTCGGGCCCGGGCGCTTCGCCGAGGCTTTGCGGCGGATGACGATTGTAGCGCGTGGATCAAAGCCCGCCGCTGTGCTGCGCGAGATGAATGTCCCGATCACGATCGCGGTGCCCGAGCCCAACACCTGGCATGAGGTCCTGAGCGCCACCGAAGGCCGGCCCGAGCGGCGGATTGCCGTGCAGGAATATGGCAAGTCGAGCGCCGAACTGCTGAGCGGCCTGCGTGCGCGCGGCGCGGAGGTGACGCCGGTCCGTGTGTACCAGTGGGAGCTGCCCGAAGACACCGGGCCGCTGCGGGAAGCCGCTGAGCGCATCGCCGCCGAAGAACTGGATGTGGCGCTGTTTACCACGTCAGTACAGATCGACCACCTGCTGCGCGTCGCCGCCGAAAAAGGGCTGGAAGACTATGTGCGCGCGGCCTTTTCGAAAATGCTCGTCGCCTCGGTTGGCCCTGCTACCACCGAAGCGCTCGAGGAAAATGGCATTCATCCCGACTTCGAGCCGAGCCGCCCGAAGATGGGCTTTCTGGTCCAGGAAACCGCGGAGCGCGCCGAAGCGCTGCTCAAGGCCAAACGGTGAATCGGCGACGGCTATGAAACCATCGTGAGTAAGAAGCCCTTCATCGCGTTGGTGGGCGAGTATACGTCATTAGCCTTTCTGCTGCCTGCCGCCACCTTTGTCGGTTACGCCATCGGTTACCTGCTCGACAAAGCTTTTGGAACGCACTTCCTCTACCTCGTATTTCTGCTATTGGGCATTGCGGCAGGGTTCGTGCAATTGATCCGCCGCCTGATGCGCGACTCGGGGAACGATGGATCCTGAGCAGTTGTTCGTAGGCCGCGCGATCAGACGTATTCAATTAATGATCGTGTTCCTCAGTGCAGCGGGAGCGCTGGTAACAATCGTCTACGGCGGCTGGCGCTGGGGCTTTGGATTCATACTGGGCGCCGCGGCCGGTTACCTCAATTTCCGCTGGCTTAAGAAACTGGTGGACTCGTTAGGCGAAGCAGCCCACGGTAAGCCGCCACGCGCGCGAGTGGCCATTTTTCTGGGGCTGCGCTATCTGCTGCTGGCCGCGGGCGGCTATGTTATATTGAACTTCTCCACGCTCTCTTTGGCGGCTGCTTTGATTGGCCTGTTCGTGCCGGCAGCCGCTGTTGTTCTGGAGATCCTTTTCGAACTCATCTATGCCGGAACATGAAATTTGGTTGACCAGATTGTTCAACGATAATCTGGCAGGATTGGGCAACAGCGTGCTCTCGTTCGTGCACGCACATGCAGAAAATCCCGCGCGCCCGTGGACCAATTTCATCACCATGCAGATCCTGGTGGCGGCGATCATCATCGTCGTATTCGCTTATCTGCGGCCGCGCCTATCCATGGACCGGCCCGGCAAAACGCAGCACCTGTTCGAAGTTATCTATACGTTTCTGCGCGACGAAGCGCAAAGCAGCATCGGGCATGAAGGCCCACGGTTCCTTTCCTTCCTCGGCACGCTCTTTATTTTTATTTTATTCTGCAACTTGATCGGCATCATTCCGGGGTTCGAATCGCCGACCATGAATCCATCCGTGCCCGCCGGATGTGCCGTGCTGGTTTTCATTTATTACAACTTCATGGGCTTCAAGCAGCAAGGGGTGCTCAAATATATGGCCCATTTTGCGGGACCGGTCTGGTGGCTGGCGCCGTTCATGGTGCCCATCGAGATTATCAGCCACATGGCGCGGCCGCTCTCATTGACCATTCGTCTCTTCGCCAATATGCTGGCGGGCGAGAAGGTGACCGTGGTCTTTCTTGGATTGACTTACTTGATCGCGCCGGCGGTGTTCATGGGCCTGCACGTCTTTGTTTCATTTCTGCAAGCTTATATCTTCGTGCTGCTCACCATGATGTATCTTTCCGAAACCGTACCCCACGAGCAACATTAATTTACACGGCTTTATGCAGCTTCCAGTGTGAGACCGGCTGCAAGAGGATGACGGGAACCACCGCCTGGAAGCAAATCTTACAAGAGGAGTAACACAATGAACGTCAAGGTGCTTCTGATTCTTCTGGCGCTGTTTGTTTTCGCCAGCCCGATCTTCGCCGCTGCCGCTACGGGAACTCCCGAGGGCAACTATCACTGGGTAGCCATCACGTCCGGTTTCTCGATGGCGATCGCTTCCGCCGGTTGCGGTCTGGCGCAGGCCAAAGCCACCGCCGCCGCCGCCGAGGGCATGGGACGCAATCCCGGCGCATCCGCCGCCATTCGTTTCGCGTTGCTGTTGGGCCTCGTGCTGATCGAATCGCTGGCGCTTTACACGCTGGTCATTATCTTCGCCAAGGTCGTTTAGCGAGTTTGCCGGGCGGACCGGCACTCTTTGGTCCGCCCGGTCACATCCCTCCTAAATTTATAATTCCCGCGCGATCACCAGTTAGTCCGCCGGATCCGTTTGACTCATCTACGCGGCGCAAACAATGAGTTGTGCGTGTTCTCAACCGGTTCGTCGGGGATAGTCCTGACACGCGCGACCGGCCGGAGCGTCGAGAAGAGCAGATTGCATCCCCAATTTACCTGCCACCACTCGAATCTGAGTGAACCGGTCGACCTTAGTACCATAACTCGAACTAAGCGTGAACTATTGACCGCGTTGTCGAAAGCCTCTAGGCTACAGGTACACGTGGTCGAACAACGCAGAAGTCAACGCTTCGAATTGCACCTGCCGCTCCGAGTGAAGCGCACCAGCGCGGGACAGGTTTCCCACGCAGCGCTGACGCGCAACATGAGCTCGACCGGCGTATTGTTCGCGTCTGAAGCCGAAGTGCAGATCGGTGGCGCCATCGAATATGAAGTGACTATCGGCAACGCCGAGGGCGTCGCTGTAGACCTGCGCTGCGTCGGGAAAGTGGTTCGCCTGGAGAAATCATCCCGGGAGGCGCCCGCCTACCTCGTCGCCGCCACGCTCGACCGGTACCAGTTCATTCGCCGCCAGCCGTAAGTTTCGCCTCTTGTTCCCCTGTCCATTTTCGTGTACTCTTGGCAAAGAAAAGGCGAAGCATGTTCCAGCTTGCGAGCACCAAGGAATCCAGCCTGGCAGCCGTGGTACGGGAATTCGAGCGGCTCATCGATCAGCCCGACTCCCCCGTCCGGGCCGTACGCCGGCAGCCGGCGACCGAAGGAACGTTTCAGGATATTCCGTCGGCGTTCGATAGCAGGCTGCGTGATGCGCTGAAACGTCGCGGCATCGAGCGACTCTATGCCCATCAAGCGGAAGCGTTCAAACAAATTGAATCTGGCATGCATACCGTCATTCTGACGCCAACGGCCAGCGGGAAGACGCTGTGCTACAACCTGCCGGTTCTGAATTTGCTGCTGCGCGAGCCCGAGGCCCGGGCCATGTACCTGTTCCCGACCAAAGCGCTGGCTGAGGATCAATTGCACGGTTTTCAGGCAACGGCGGACGAACTGGGCGCGGAGATTCGGGCGTTCACCTATGACGGCGACACTCCCCAGGATGCGCGCAAAGCCATCCGCAGCCGGGCGAATGTTGTGTTCACCAACCCCGACATGCTGCACAGCGGTATCCTTCCGCACCACACGCGCTGGGCCAAAGTGTTCGAAAACCTGCGATATGTGGTGATCGACGAGCTGCATTACTACCGCGGCGTCTATGGCAGCCACTTGGCCAACATTCTGCGGCGCTTGAGGCGCATCTGCTCGTTCTATGGCGCCTCGCCGCAGTTCATCTGCTCGTCGGCGACCATCGCTAACCCGCGCGAGCTCGCCGAAGCGCTGGCAGAAGCGCCGTTCGCGCTGGTCGATAGCAATGGCTCGCCCGCAGGCGAGAAATATTTCGTCTTCTACAATCCGCCTGTGGTGAACCGGCATCTGGGCATCCGCCGCAGTTACATCAACGAGACGCGGCGGCTGGCGGTGGAGCTGATCGGTCGCGGCCAGCAGACGCTTGTATTCGCCAATAACCGCCTGGCCACGGAAATTCTGCTGACATATCTGCGCGACGCCTGCGGCCGCGGGCCCATGCCCGACGATACCATCCGCGGATACCGCGCCGGTTACCTGCCCCGCGAGCGGCGCGAGATCGAACGGCGCCTTCGCGAGGGCGAAATCCGCGGCGTGGTCGCGACAAACGCGCTCGAGCTGGGCATCGATATCGGGTCGCTCGACGCCGTGGTGATGGCCGGATATCCGGGGACGATTGCGTCGACATGGCAGCGCGCGGGCCGCGCCGGCCGCAGGCAGAGCGCATCGGCGGCGGTGCTCGTGGCATCGAGCGCGCCGCTCGACCAGTTCATCATCGAACATCCTGAATACTTTTTCGGCCAGTCGCCGGAGCACGCGTGCATCAACGCCGACAACCTCGAGATCCTGCTGGCGCATCTGAAATGCGCATCGTTTGAGCTACCGCTGGCGGATGGCGAAAAATTCGGTCCGCACGACACCGCAGAGCTGTGCCGCTTCCTCGAAGAAGCCGGTTTTCTACATCACGCTGGCGGCGCGTGGCACTGGACCTCGCAGAGCTACCCGGCGGATGCCGTCAGCCTGCGCGCCGTGACCAGCGACAATTTTGTGGTGGTCGATATCACGGGCGCGCCAGTGGTGATTGCCGAGGTCTCGTTTCCCGCGGCGCTGACCTCGCTACACGAGAAGGCCATTTATCTGCACGAAGCCCGCCAATATCACGTGGAACGTTTCGATTACGTGGAGCGTAAAGCCTATGTGCGGCAGGTGGATTGCGACTATTTCACCGACACCATCGACTATACGCAGGTAAAGATCCTTCGCGAATTCGAGAGCAACGGTTTGGCGGGCGCGCAGCGGGCGCACGGCGACGTGCGCGTGAACAAGCAGATCGTCGGGTTCAAGAAGATCAAGTTCTACACTCTGGAAAACGTAGGCGCCGGCAAGCTCTCGATGCCGGAGCAGGAGATGCACACTACGGCGTTCTGGCTGCGCTTCCCCGGGGAGTTTCTGGTACGGTTCCCGGACCTGACGCCTACCGAAAAACAAAACGGCCTGACAGGATTGGGCAACGCCCTGCGCAGTATGGCAGCGCTGCGCCTGATGTGCGATCCGCGCGACCTGGGCATAGCCCTTGGCGCCGCTCCGCCTCCAGCGGTTTTCGAGCCGGACCTTTATCTTTATGATAATTATCCGGGTGGCGTGGGGCAGAGCGCGCCGCTGTACGAAATGACCGGCAGGCTGCTGCTCGATACCGCGGAACTGCTGGCGCGGTGCCCGTGCGGCGACGGGTGCCCTTCATGCGTGGGTCCGGTGGGCGAGATCGGCGAGCGGGGAAAATATGCGGCAATGCGCATCCTGAACGCCCTATGCCAAGAACAGGCGGCGACACCCGCCCTGCCCTTACAATCAAGAGATGCCTCGGTTTGACGTCGTCGGCGTGGGCCTCAACGCCACAGACACGCTGTTGGTGGTACCGCACTTTCCCGCGTACGCGGGGAAGGTCCCGTTTCAGGAAGAAATTCTGAGTCCGGGCGGGCAGGTGGCGAGCGCCATGGTGACTTGCGCGCGGCTGGGGATGAAAACGAAATACATCGGCACCGTGGGTGATGACGAGCGCGGGCGGATCCAGATGAAGAGCCTGCGCGACTCGGACATCAATCTCGACCACGTACAGCTGCGCCAAGGGTGCGCCAATCAATCCGCGTATATCATTATCGACCGCACGACGGGAGAGCGCACGGTACTGTGGCGCCGGCCGGAGTGCCTGCGCATCGATCCCTCGGAGATCAAGCCCGAACAGATCACGTGCGCGCGCCTGCTGCACATTGACGGCCACGATACGCCGGCAGTGGAACACGCCGCGCGCATCGCGCGAGAGGCCGGGATGCCTGTGACAGTGGATGTGGATACGATCTATCACGGCTTCGACCGCGTGCTGCCCTACGTGGATTACCTTGTGGCCAGCTCCGAATTTCCTGTGCAATGGACCAACGAGAGCGATCCATTCAAGGCGCTCCAGATGATCCAGAAGGAATACCGGATGCGCGTGGCGGCGATGACGCTGGGCGCCCACGGCTCGCTGGCTCTGGCGGAAGGGCGGTTTTTCTACTCGCCGGCATTTGTGGTGAACTGTGCCGATACGACCGGCGCGGGTGACGTCTTCCACGGGGCCTTCTGTTATGCTGTCTTGCAAGACATGGCGATGCGCGACGCTCTCGACTTTTCAAACGCCATGGCCGCGCTCAATTGCATGGCGCTGGGTGCGCGCGGCGGCATTCGCGGCATCGACGAAGTACGGGCATTAATGACGCGCGCCGAGCGGCGACCGCATCCGGAATTCGAACTCCGCAGCGCCAG
>DATLVQ010000885.1:0-4672 GCA_035577325.1 Bryobacteraceae bacterium
CGGCGCGCGGGGAGGATGTGGACCGCATCTCGTGCCTCGAGATGGGCGCGGACGACTACTTAGGAAAGCCCTTCAACACACGCGAGCTACTGGCGCGTATACGCGCGATTCTCCGGCGCCTGGAGCGCCCGCCGTCCGCAGAAGGCCCGGTCGAAGTCAACGGCGTGCGCATCGATCCGGGCACGCGCCAGGTGACCGCTAGCGGCCGGGCGGTCGAGCTCACCACGATCGAGTTCGACATTCTGGAATTTCTGATGCGCTCAGCGGGCCAGGTACGATCGCGCGACGATCTGATGGAGCATCTCTACAATCGCAAAGCGACGGCCTACGACCGGTCGGTCGACATGCACATCAGCCATCTGCGCAAGAAGCTCGAAACGGGACATCCCCTCATCAAGACCATCCGCGGTGTCGGCTACCAGTTCTGCCGCACGCCGGCGGAGCAGACGGAAGCGACGGCATGAGATCGCTGTTCGCCAAGATCCTGCTTTGGTTTCTGGCGACCGTGATGGTCGCGTTCGCCGGCTTCAGCATCATTGCGGTGCTCCATTACAACAATCCCATGCACATGCAGCCGCTGGCACGCGCATTCGCGTTCCAGGCGCGCGAGGCGAGCGAAGCGTACGAAGCCGGCGGCGCGGCGGCATTGCGCTGGGACCTGGCTCGCGTGAAAGAGATTTTTCAGGCGGACGCCATACTTACTGACGCGCGCGGTCGCGATCTGGTCACGGGCGAAGACCGGTCAGCCCTGATCGACGCGGGCCGCCGGCGCGTGTTCTACCTAGGGAACCGCGCGGTAATGGCGCGCAAGACGTCGAATGGCCGTTACTGGTTTGTGCTGTCGATCGCGGGGGAAAATGCTTCGGAGAGGATTTTCCCGACCGGACAGTTGTGGGTTCTGACGGTCGTTGTGCTGCTGAGTTACCTGCTCGCCCGCTACCTGACCTCACCGTTGCGCGAGTTGCAGAGCGCGGTCGAAAAGTTCGGCCAGGGCGACTTCACGGCCCGCACGGACTCAAGGCGGAGCGATGAGCTGGGCCAGCTGGCGCGCACATTCGACCGCATGGCGGAGCGCATACAGAACCTGGTAGGCGCCGAGCGCCGGCTGCTGCTCGATGTCTCGCACGAGCTGCGCTCGCCTCTGGCGCGCCTGGGGGTGGCGATAGAACTGGCGCGCTCCGGAGAGAATCGCGACGCCACGCTCGACCGCATTCAGAAAGAAGCCGACCGCCTGAATACGCTGGTTGACCAATTACTTCAGGTGACGCGCGCCGAGGTCGATCCAAATTCGCTTCGGGCCCAGCCCGTGCGGCTGGATGATCTGCTGGCGGGCGTAGTGAGCGATTGCGGGATAGAAGCCGCCGCTCGCGGCTGCTCCCTGATGTTGCAGGCATCGGGTCCGGTAACTATTTCAGGCGATCCGGAACTGTTGCGGCGTGCCGCGGAAAATGTGATCCGAAACGCCATTCGCTATGCTCCGCCGCAAACAGCTGTCGAAGTGCGGCTCGAGCGAGTGGTATCTGCGGTCCGTGTGCAGGTGCGCGATTACGGGCCGGGCGTTCCCGAAGAAGCTCTCGATCACATTTTCGACGCGTTCTACCGCGTGGAAGGCGACCGCAACCGGGGCAGCGGAGGCGTGGGGCTGGGCTTGTCGATCGCGCGGCGCGCGGTCGCGCTGCACAAGGGGACGTTACGCGCACGCAATGCAAATCCGGGCCTGCTGTTGGAAATGGAATTGCCGGTTTAGGTGAGTCATGGCCAGCAACAGATCCATGGCGGATAGCATTCTGTCGCAGCCCGCACGTTTCAGCGCTTACTCCGGTCGCGGCTCAGCGAGGGCCGTTCGGCACGGAGCCGTGCGCACAGGGAGCGTCAAGCCAATGAGTCCTCTCCCGGCGGGCCATTTGCCTTTACTTCGGCTTCTTCAGAATTTTCATATCGGCGGGCAGCGTGAAGAGATTGTCGCTCAGATCCTTGTTGACCACCACTGAGTCCGAGTACATCTGGTAGATTTTCTCGCCATCACGCTCGCGCTGGATGTCGTACGGCCACATGACGCCGCCCACATCGCGATACTTGGAATAGCGCGTGACTTCTTCCACGCGGTCCTTGGTTTGCGGGTCGCGGCGGTAGGTTACCTGTTTGGCGGGCAGGTGACTCACGTGACTGAAATAAACCGTCACTACGCGGTTATCGGCGTCGGTGATGTCGACGATGTCCACGGACTGGTTCTCCACGACATCAGTGCCGCGGTATTCCATGACGAGCCCCGGCTCACCCAGGCGCTGGCGCAGGATGTAAAAAACATTGCGCAGCGTGCTCTCTTTGAAGCGCTCCAGCCGTTCATCCGTCAGCGGGCGGGCGCCGCGAAAGGAAATGTCGTAACCCTTGCCGTCCGCCAGGATGATGGCGCTATCTTCCTTCTTGCCGAAGGCCTCGCGCTCGCGCACGCCGACAAAACCGGGCACGGGAGGTTCGGGACGAATCAGATAACGCGTGTAAATTTTGGCGATCGAGAGGCCGTTCAGCTCCTCGCGATAGAAGGAATACGCGCGACCGCTCTCGATGCGGTCCTGCATCCGGAGAAAGTTGTCGCCGCCGAGGGCCGCCAGGGCTTCTTCAACAATGCGCTTTCCGCGCGCCTGTTTGGTTTCGGCGCCCGCTCCGGCGATGGCGATGGCGAGCGCCAGCAGCAGTCCAGCGGGTTTCATGGCTGCTTGCTGAGCTCTTCGGGCTTGATGCCGGTGTTGATTTTGTATTCCTCGATGGTGAGCTCGGCGAACTTCTTTCCGTTCTGGTTGACGATTATTCTCTTTGGCGCCCTAACTCCGCCGGCCAGTGTAAAATCCTCGAAAATTTCTTCCATCGCGACCGGACCGCCCATCGGCTCGGACGAGCGGTAGATTTCTCTCGCCGGCAATCCGGTCTTCTCGTCAATCATGATTTTGACGGAGCCGCCCGCCGGATCGCCGATCTCGAGGACGTTGTTCTCCGGCGAACTGACCGTTCTTTCCGGCATCCGGTCGCTAAGCAGGAGGCGGAAATAGTTGCGAAACAACTCTTCGCGCACCTGTTTTAGCTGGGCTCCGGGCATCGGCCGCATGCCTTGCGGCGTGGACATCCATCCACTCTTACCGTCGGAATACACAATCACTTTGCCAAAAGGAAGCTGGCTCTCCTGACGGAAGTGGTCCGGGGCCGCCCAGATATTGGTCTGCTTCACCTGCATTCCCGCGGGCATTTCCGACATGCTCAAATTCACCGTTTCGGTGACGTCCTGAACGGAGGCCAGCTGGTCGGCTCCGCCCGCGGCTTGCTGCACACGCCCCAGCAGCTGTTTGCCGCGGGCCAAACTTTCAGGGCCCGCGCTTGCGGGGTTGGCCTGGGCGGCTTCGCTTTTAGCGCCGGCCTCCGGTTTCGCCGCTCCGCCCGGCTCAGGGATCGTCAAATCAATCGACGCGACGGGAAGCCCGAGCGTTGCGAGCGGCTTGCCAAATTCCTGGGGATTGCCGACCGTCACAATGGTCATATCCCCGACGCGGATGCGCTCATGAGCCACGCGCAGCACGTCCGCCCGCGTCACGGCCTGAATGGCGCGCTGGTATTGATTGATGAAATCGCGCGGGTAGCCGTAGTAGTCGTAGCGCAGGATGCGGTTCAGGGTTTTGGACGGCGTGTCGAAATTGAATACGAAACTGTTGGCGACGGTCTGCTTGGCGCTCTCCAGCTCTTCCGCCGTCACTTCGCTGGTTCGGATCTTTTCGATTTCCTCGTTGATCACCTGCAAGGTTTCGGTTGTGGTGGCGGATTTTGTGCTGCCGGAAATTTCGAAGAGCCCAGGGTGATCGTAGTTCGCGCCCCAATACGCCGAGACGTTGTAGGCGTAGCCGAGCTGGGTGCGGACGCGCTGGACGAGGCGACTGTGAAATCCGCCGCCCAGGATATCCGCCATCACTTCGAGCGCCGGATAATCCTTATCACGCAATTCGCCGCCGAGATGTCCGAGCGTGAAAAAAGTCTGCGTGACGTCGGTCTTGGTGGCGAGAAACACGGAGTGTACAGGCTTGGCATTGACGGGCGGGAACGGCGCCACGGGCGGCTGCTTCACGGTCCAATCGGAAAAACGCTTCTCCAGCTTTTCCTTCATGTCGGCGGCCGAGAAATCGCCCATCACCGCCAGCATGACGTTCGCGGGAAAGAAATATCGCTGGTAAAACTGCACGATGTCGTCGCGCTGGATGCGGTCGACGGTCGCGTACTCCAGGCGCCAGCCGTAGGGCGTGTTCTTCCCGTACACGATCTCGGTGAATTCCCGCTCCACAATGCCATGCGGTTCGTCGTTGCGCCGCGAGATGCTGCTGCGCAGTTCATTTTTGGCCAGATCGATTTTCTCCTGGCGGAACTCCGGCGACGTGAGCACGTCGTGAAAAACACCGAGCACTTCGTCCGTATTTTCCTTCAGGCAGGAGAATGAGGCGGATCCGAACGATTCGTCGATGCCGGTTTCGACCGACGCCGCGATGTTCTCGAGCTGCGCGTCCAGCTGATCGCCTGTTTTGTCCTTGATGCCGCCAGTGCGCATCACCATGCCAGTTATAGTGGCCAGACCTACCTTGTCCGCGGGATCGAATAGATTGCCCGCGCGCACCAGCGCCGTGCCGCGCACCAGAGG
>DATLVQ010000886.1:0-4465 GCA_035577325.1 Bryobacteraceae bacterium
AGAAGGCGCCATCAGCCTGATGCAGATGGCCAAGATCTCGGCCGCGCTCATGCGCCTCGATGAAGAGCGCATTCCGTACATCAGCGTGCTCACCGATCCGACGACCGGCGGCGTCACCGCGAGTCTCGCCATGCTGGGCGATCTGAATATTGCCGAGCCCGGCGCGCTGATCGGATTCGCCGGCCCGCGCGTCATCGAGCAGACCATCCGCCAGAAGCTTCCCGAAGGTTTTCAACGAAGTGAGTTTCTGCTAAAACACGGCATGCTGGACGCCATTGTGCCCCGCCTGGAATTAAAAGCCTACATCGCCAAAGCTCTGACGTTCTTTAGCGGCCCGGTGCAGTAATGAACTACCCGGATTCGGTCCGGTTCCTTTACTCGCTCGGCAACGAAGTCAAAACCGCCAAATACGGCCTGGACCGTATCACCACGGTTCTGGAAGTTATGGGACATCCCGAGAAACTGCCGCGCATTGTGCACGTGGCCGGCACAAATGGAAAAGGTTCCACGTGTGCCATGATCGAGTCCGGATTGCGCGCCGCCGGATTGCGCACCGGCCTGTTCACGTCGCCGCATCTGCTGCAGCCTACAGAGCGCGTTCGCATCGACGGGCGGCCTGTGACAGCCGAACAATTCTCAGCGGCGTTCGACCGGGTGCACGCCTGCGCGGAAGAGCTCCTGAACCACGGCGCCATCGATTTTCACCCGACTTATTTCGAAACCGTCACCGCCATGGCGTTCGTGCTGTTTCAGGAATTGAAAACCGAAGCCGTGGTGCTGGAAGTGGGGCTTGGGGGCCGGCTGGACGCCACTAATGTGGTTGACCCCGAGTTGTGTGTGATTACCCCGATCGATTTCGATCACGAAGCGCTGTTGGGCAAGAGCCTGGAAGCCATAGCCGGGGAAAAAGCCGGCATTTTAAAGCGCGGCGTGCCGGCCGTGTTCGCCGCGCAGCGCCCGGAAGCGCAGCAGACGCTCGATCAGCGCGCGGGCGAGCTCGGGGTTGAAGTGATTCGCGCGCAGGAAATCTGGCGCGTCGAAGATGTGGTCTATTCCGCGCGGGGCAGCAGCTTCACGGCTGCGCCGGAATTCCCGCCGGTCCGCCGTTCGCTGATTCGAAGCGCCAGGAGCGGCGCGCGGCCGCTTCATATTCTGTGCCCGCTGGCCGGGGAACATCAGGTGACGAACGCTGTCGTTGCCCTCGCCGCCCTCGCCCGGCTGGGCGTGCCGGATGCCGCCATCGAACGCGGCATTGCTGTGGCGCGCTGGCCCGGGCGGCTCGACCGCATATCCGAAACCCCCGAAATCATTCTCGATGGCGCTCACAATCCGGCCGGAGCGCGCGCTCTCGCGGCCTATATCCAGCGTTTCTACTCGAACCGGCACGTGGTCCTGATCTATGGCGCCATGCGCGATAAAGCCGTCGCCGAAATGACCGGCATCCTGTTCGCTCAGGCCAGTGAAGTGATCGCCACCGCCCCCCGGCAATCGCGCGCGGTGGATCCGGACACCATCCGCAACCTGGCCGATCACCCGCGTGTACGCACGGCTTCCGATCTGGCTTCGGCGCTCGATCTGGCCGCGGCGTTCCCCCTGGCGCGTCAAGGTCCGCCCGATCGCGTTATCTTCATCACCGGCTCTCTGTTTCTGGTGGGCGAGGCTTTGGCGCTGTTGAATGGATAGAATATTTTCGTCGGCCATGTCGCTGGGGCGCATCAGATCGCTTCTGTTCACGGACCCGTTGATCATCCTGGTCACGATGGCGATGGCGGTAGTGTCGTTTGTGACGACGTTCTTTGACCGCACCGGGCGCCGGCCCCATAAGATCGCGCGGCTCTGGGGGGGTATGCTGCTTCGCTTGAGCGGCGTGCGCGTCGTCATCGAAGGCTTGGAAAAGATCGATCCCGGCGCCAGCTACGTTTTCGTCGCCAACCACCGCAGCTACATTGATACTCCGGTGATGCTGGCATCGGTGCCGGTGGAATTCCGTTTCTTCGCCAAGCACGGCCTGTTCCTTGTTCCGTTCCTTGGAACGCATCTGAAGCGCGCCGGCCACGTTCCGGTGTTCCGCGGCGACGCCCGCGCGTCAGTCAAGAGTATGAATCTGGGCGTGCAGCTCATCCAGGAGCAAGGCATCTCGCTACTCTTGTTTCCCGAGGGCGGCCGCACCGAAGGCGAGATGCGCGAGTTCAAAGAGGGCGCGGCGTACATCGCCATCAAGGCGGGCGCCCCGATTGTCCCGGTCGGAATTGTAGGGACGCGCGCGGTACTGCCGAAAGGCTCCAGTCACGTGCGCGGCGGGCGTGTACTCCTGCGCATCGGCGACCCGATAGCCACTTCCGCGATGAAACTGCATGATCGCGCGCAACTGACGGAGCGGCTCGCGCGCCAGGTGGCAGAGCTGATCGGACAAACGAGCGAGCGCCCGCTCGAGGCGCCGCGCCCAGCCTGAGCCATCACGTTTTCGCCTCAATAGACGGGGCGCGCCGATATTTCGGTGTACTGGCCGGACTGAATTCCCATGGGTCGAACCCTGATCATATCCTTTCGCATCAATAGATTAGGTGTAATATGTGGGTTCCGGCAGCTTGGACCGGAAGATGCAAGTGAAGCAATGCAAGTAAGCAGGGCGCGCGTCAGCACCATGTTCATGTCGAAGATTATGGTCGATTCGAAGAGGTATACCGGCAAGCTGGACGAAAAAGTGACCGGGCCATGGGTGACGGTGTTCTTGGCAGGGCTGCTGCTTTGTATTCCGAAGATCGTCATCGCGCAGGCCGTTCGCCTCACCCTGCGCGATGCCGTCCAACTGGCGCTTCAGCAGAACCCACAGGTCCAGATAGCCAACTTGAGCCTGGCTGAAAGCGAAGAAGACAGGAAGCTTAGGCGCTCTGGACTACTGCCGCAGGCATCTTTTGGGGCTTATGAGCAAGTTCATCGCGTCAACATTCAGGCCCTGATCGGTGTCTCGTTCCCGGGCTTCCCTCAGCATGTGGGTCCTTACGAAGTTTTTCAGGCGGGGCCCGGTTTTTCAGCGCCGATTTTCGATTTGACGCTATGGCGGCGCTGGCAGGCTTCGAAATCGAACGTAACCGCCAGCGGGGCCGAGGAGCAGACGGTCCGCGAGCAGATCGCGGCTCTGGTGGTCTCGCAATATCTCGGCGGCTTGCGTGCGGCGGCCGATGTGAAAGCGGCGCAATCGCGCGTCGACCTGGCGCAAGCGCTCTTCGACCAGGCCACTGACCTGAAGAAGAACGGCGTGGGCACCGGTATTGATGCGCTGCGCGCGAATGTGGAATTGCAGAACGAAAGCCAGCGGCTGATCAACGCGCAAACCCTGTTGAAGACCACGCTATACGGACTGGCCCGCCTGCTGAATCTCAAGCCGGAACAAACAATTGAACTGGCTGATGAGGTGAGCTTTTTCCAGACACCCGCCATCACCGTCGACCAGAGCGTGGATGCGGCGCTGGCCGGCCGGCCCGAGATGAAGGCCCTCGCCGCCCGGCGCGAATCTCTGCGCCGCGAGCAGGATGCCGCACGCGCCGAACGGCTGCCTAAGTTGACCTTCGGCGGAAACTGGGCTTACCAGGGGCTGACCACGCCGGCGGCCGCAATTCCCACTTATGTGTATAGCGGCAACCTCGACTTTCCACTTTTCACCGGTGGGCGCATTCAGGCGCAGATCGCGCGGGCGGCGCTCGAGGTCAGAAAGCTCGAGCAGCAGCGGCAGGAAGTGATGAACCAGATCGTGCTTGAAGTGAAGACGGCAGCGGCGCAATTGGAATCGGCGCGTCATGAAGTGGATGTGGCGAATCTCGGGGTCGGCCTGGCACGTGAAGAGGTCACCCAGGCGCGCGACCGTTTTGCCGCCGGCGTAGCCAACAACATCGAAGTAATATCGGCGCAGGATGCTTTGGCCCGCGCCGGCGACAACCAGATCCAGGCCCTCTACCGGTATAACCAGGCGCGCGCCGATCTCGCACGAGCCGCTGGCCAGATGCAGAACTTGTATGCACGGTGAAATGACATGGCGACCCATGTAAGCGATCTCGATAAACGGAACGTGACTCCGGTAGAGGAAGAGGGCACGCCGCCCGAGCCACCGGCCGGGGCGCCGAATCCCAGGCTCCGCATGTTGCTGATCGCCGTCCTGTTGATAGCCATCGCGGTGGCCGCGTGGTTTTATTTCAGCACGCGTAACCGCGTCTCCACCGACGACGCGCAGGTGGACGGGCACATCGTTCCCATGGCGGCCAAAATTTCCGGCAGCGTCGAGGCCGTGATGGTGGACGATAACCAGCCGGTTAAGGCCGGCGATGTGCTGGTACGCATCGATCCACGCGATTACCAGGCCCGCCTAGACCAGGCGCGCGCTGCGCTGGCGATGGGGGAAAGTCAGGCGCGCGGGGCGCAGGTGGCGGTCCCGCTGACCAATGCCACCACCGAAACCGGCATGTCCTCG
>DATLVQ010000887.1:0-8443 GCA_035577325.1 Bryobacteraceae bacterium
CGGGCGCGGACGCCAACGCCGCCGACGCACTGGGCTGGACGGCGCTCGAAGCGGCCGTGTGGACGCGCCATGCGGCGGCACTCGAACTGCTGCTCGAACAGGGCGCCGACGCCAACGCGCGCGACAGCGAAGGACGCACGCCACTGATGCACGCCGCGCAGTACGGAGATCTCATCATGCTTCGCCAGCTCTTGGCCAAAGGCGCCGATCCTAACGCGCGTAACCGATTCGAGCAAACGCCACTCATGTTCGCCGTGGCGGTCAACGATCCGGCGCCGGCCGCGCTGCTCCTCGATGCCGGCGCGGATGTGAACGCGCGCGATGCGGCGGGCCGCTCCGTTTTGATCAACGCCGTTCTGGCGTCAACGGAACGGCTCCCGATCGTGCAGGCGCTCACACGCGCCGGAGCGGACCTCAACGCCCGAGATAGTGAAGGCCACACGGCGCTGGCGTTGGCTCTGAAGAAGGGGTACGCCGCCATCGCGCAACTGCTAAAGAAGGCCGGCGCGTCGGAGTAAAAGCGAGGTAAGCGGCGGATCACGTCGCAATTCCGCGACGGCTCGTTGGTTCACCCTGGGCACTAAATCGCCGGCGGGTCGGGCACGATCTGACCGTCGCGCATATGCACGATCCGGTGCGCAAATGCCGCGGCATCGGGATTATGCGTGATCATGAGGATCGTCTGGCCCAGCCGCTCGTTCAGGCCTCTCAAGATTTCGAGCACGGCGCGCGAGTTGACGGAATCCAAATTGCCGGTGGGCTCGTCAGCCAGCAGGATAGCCGGGTGGTTCGCGATAGCGCGGGCGATAGCTACGCGCTGCTGCTCGCCGCCGGAGAGTTCGCTCGGCCTGTGGTCCAGTCGGTGGGCGATGCCCAGCAGCTTCAGCACTTCCTGAAAACGCTCGGTTTCCTCCGGGTCCTGCGTGTGGTTTTTTCCGGACAAGAAGCGGGCCAGCGCGATGTTGTCCCCAGCAGTCAAATTGGGCAGCAGATTGAATTTCTGGAACACAAAGCTGACAGTGGTCCTGCGCAGCTCAGTACGGCCTGAATCGGTCAACCCGCCGACATCCTGGCCGCTGATGCATACCAAGCCCGAACTGGCCGGCGTCAGGCCGCCAACAATGTGAAACAGTGTGGATTTGCCCGAACCGGAAGGTCCGACAATGGCCAGAAATTCGCCGCGGCCGACGTTGAGGTCCACGCCGCGCAGCGCTTCGACATCCACCCGGCCGACACGATAGACCTTGCGCAGACCTCGGATTTCGATAATGGGCGGCTCACTCATAGGCCAGCGCCTCGATGGGGTCCTGCCGCGCGGCGCGGAAACCCGGATAGAGCGCGCCCAGCAGCGACGCAAAGAGCGCGATCAAACCGGCGATCGGCCACCAGCCATACGCGATGGCCTGCTGGAGCGAAGCCGGCACCAGCGTCAGGATCAGCCAGCGGGCCACAAAGCTGAGGAGGATGCCCGCCACGGTTCCGCCCAGGCCCATCACGAACGCTTCCGCGACAATCAACGCGAGCACGTAGGCGCGCGAAGCGCCCAGCGATTTCAGAATGCCGATCTCGCGCGTCCGCTGCAACACCGCCATATACATCGAGAGGCACACCACGGCGAAACCGATAACGACCGCGATGCCCATCATTACGTTAATGAACGTACTGAGGCCCGGGACATTCTCGACCGAGATCTGCGTGAGGATATCCTGCATCGAATAAACCTGATACCCGGGGAGCAGTTTGTTCAGCGAAGCGATCACGGCATCGGTATTGGCAGGATCGTCCAGCTTCAAATAGATCTGGCTCACTCGTCCGGTGTTGCCTTGCAGGTCCTGGAGCACGGGCAGCGGCAGTACTAGATGCGAAAGTTTCCCCGATTCGAAGATCCCGGCCACGCGCCACTTCTTGTTGAGCACCTCGATCGAATCGCCGACGTGCACCTTTTTCTGCTTGGCGTAGTAATCGTCGATCAGAATGTCGTCCGGCTGTTTAAATGGGCCGCCGTCAATGTAGCGGAACCCACCGCTCAACTTGGAGAACGCGCCCAGGTCTACGCCATTGACCGTGGTGATGCCGGAAACCAGCGCGACCGCCGCTCCGGCAGCCACCTGGACGTGCGGCTCCTGTTGCAGCCGCTTCACGAGGTTCTCCGGTATGTTGGCGGCGCTGAAGCTCATCACCGAGGTGTTAGGCGGCTTGATCAGGATGTCGGCGCCCACGCCGCGCGTGCGCTTGGCGGATTCCTCGAGCATGCCTTGGCTTAGCCCCACAAGTGTCAGGATCAGCGTCACCGGAATGGCGATCAGCAGCACGCTGAGCAGCGTCCGGAGCGGTCGGTGCCGCAGATTTTCCAGGATCAGCTTGAAGGTCAATGTACGGTCTTCTTTCGCGAAGCCGAGGAATCGCCCGTGGAAGGCGCGGTCGACCGCTGACCGGGCTTAGACCCAAGTACCTGCAATACCGTCCCTTCCGGCTGCTCGAGGGCGAATTTCTCGTCGCTCATCGGTTCATTGATCTCCACCTTGAGCAGCGTAAGTACTACGCCGTAATCGTCTTTCGGGCGGTTGATGTCGATGACTTTCGGGAAGGGCACGCCGTTGTAGACTTTCCAATCGCTATAGCGCGCGTCGCTGAGGATCTCGCCCTTGAAATCGAAAATCATCTGGCGCACGATGTGCAGCGACAGGCGGTCGAACCAAACGTCGCGCGCGACATACAATTCCCCATCCGGACTCGTATCGAGAATGTTGAGTATGTAGGCGGCATTATCTTCGTCGGTAAAATCTACGGATGCGGTGCGTTGCTGTGGCCCCGGCGGCCGGACCAGCAGGGCATCCAGAAAGACGCTGGGCCGCATGTTTTCGATTTTATTGGGCGAAGGAACATCGAAGGGCTCGTTGCGTCCCACGATGAACTGGTTCTTAGATGGCACAAATAGGCGAAAGTCCATGCCGCGGGAAACCATATCGAAGGCTTTGTTGCGCACCACCGGATAAAGGCCGATCAGGCGCATTTCATCCGGCTTCTTGAACAACAGGTAACCAAGGACGTCCTTGTACTCGGTGATTTTCCCCTTGATGACACTGCCGACCGCCGGAACCATGTCGACCGTGGCGTTCAAGGTCTCGATGGCGCGGTATTGTTTCTCGATCAGCCTGAGCAGATCGTGCTTGTCGGCGGTGAGCAGGGACTGCGCGGGTGTGGCTTTGTTGCGCGTGATGACGCGGCGGCGCGCCACGCAGGAGGCGACGAACAGAACCGAGCATATGAGCGCAACAATACCGGCGACACGGCGCAACTCCATCAACTCATTGTAGGCAAGGGCGAAAGCGGCGTGTCAATGTGAGCTGTGGCGGTCGGAACCCGCGCGCTCCAGAAAAATCTTGAGCCAGCCGATTCCCATCGCTCTCAACAGAGTCACCAGATGCGTGAAGCGCATCCCCAGCGTCGC
The DNA here is from genome assembly GCA_035577325.1 of Bryobacteraceae bacterium. Lineage (GTDB taxonomy): Bacteria > Acidobacteriota > Terriglobia > Bryobacterales > Bryobacteraceae > QHXW01. The sequence goes on from DATLVQ010000887.1 coordinate 3,452, forward strand.
GAATTTGACGACCATAATGGCTTCCACACGATTCATATCGGCGGACGGCGGAGAGTGAATGCAAGAGACCGCGGGTGGTGAACGGCTCATCATGAGTCTAGGGGTTCGCCTCAAGATCGACCTCCTTCATCGAGTCCAGCTGGCACACGGCGCTGAACCGCGCCATCTGGCAGGACGGTCGCATCGACGCACGAAAGGATTTTTTCGTCCTATTTCTGTCGCACTCTGGGGCCCCGAGCTGGACAAATCGTACGCAGGGCCACGCGCCACGGTTATCAACTGTAAACAGTGTGATGCTGTGCCTATGCTATACCGCTGCCACGACTTAGAATTGAGGTCGGAGGCGATAATGATCAGAAAGCACATCTCTCTTGCGACTCTGCTTTTCCTGGCCGCGGCACCGATGACGCGGGCTGCGCACATCGTGCAACACAACCTGGTTTCGGATCTGCCTGGCGCGGACCACCAGGATTCCCTTCTGGTCAATGCCTGGGGCATCACACACGGCCCGGCCACGCCGTGGTGGGTAGCGGATAACGGAACCGGTGTTTCCACGCTGTACACGGCGGACGGCGCCGCGGTGGCGGCTTTGCCCAAGGTCAATATCCTGGGGCCAGGCGACACGGGGAGTGGAACACCCACGGGAACCGTTTTCAACAGCACCACGGATTTTGTCTACAACGGCAACATGACGCGGTTTCTATTCGCTACTGAAGACGGGACTGTTGCCGTCTGGCCGGCCGGTGATGGCATTAATGCCCATATTGCGATCGATAATTCGAAGTCCACTGCCGGAGCGGTGTACAAAGGCATTGCGATCGGCCAGCAGGGCGCACTCAATCGCATTTACCTGGCCAACTTTCACACGGGTGTAGTCGAAGTTTACGATGCCGCCTTCCATGCCGTTTCCATGCCTCCCGGGGCGTTCACCGATCCCACGATTCCCGCCGGATTTGCGCCATTCAACGTGATGAATATCGACGGCAACATCTTCGTCTCTTTCGCCATGCAGAAGCAGCCGGACCGTCGCGATGAAGCCGATGGCCCCGGCCTGGGATACGTAGATGTGTTCGATGGCTCTGGTGTGCTGATGAGGCGGCTCGAGCACGGCAAGTGGATGAACGCGCCGTGGGGCATGGCGCACGCGCCCGCCAACTTCGGCGAGTGGAGCAACCGCTTGTTAATCGGCCAGTTCGGCAGCGGCCAGATCGCGACGTTCGACGCTCATGGCGAATTTGAAGGCCTGCTCCGCGGCGCGAAAGGAAAGCCCATCAACATCAACGGCCTTTGGGGTCTCGGTTTCGGCAATGACGCAGCCGCCGGTCCGAGTAATACTCTGTTCTTCGCCGCCGGTTTAAACGACGAGGCCGACGGCCTGTTCGGCACGCTCACGCCTAGCAAGCCGGGTACTGACGACGAGGGCGATAATAATCAGGGCGACGACAACAAGGGCAACGATAATCAGAACCAGGGCAATCAGGGTGGCGACGAGCACGACGGCGGAGACAATTAACTAACTTCACTGTCTTGACGCGATCATCGCCGCCGTGCAAAGGGACAGGCAGAAACGCCTGTCCGCACTCTATCCAAATACGATCTGCGCGATCACCAGCGCCGGCAGTTGCTGGTTCCAGCTTTCCGGGATGTTATCGAAGGCCAGCCGGAACGTTTTCTTGTCGCCCGGCGCCAGGGGGCCAGTGCGGCGGCCCACAACGGTCACGCGCTCGCGCAGCACAAGCTGTCCATAAGGGTCATAGAAGACGCAATTGATCTCGACTACGTTCACCGCGCGCGGCCCGTTATTGGTGACGTCGCCGGTGATCTCGACCACCCGCTGCTTCATGTAGCTCTCAGAAGCCTTCATTTCGACGCCGCTTAGCTGCAGATGGTGGACGTACTGCTTGGCTTCCGCGGTGAGCACGGGCACCGCGGGCGGATGTTTCCTCTGCCAGTAGTCGTAGCCTCCCCACGCGCTCAATCCCAAAATGACGATGATGCCCCCGACCATTAAGGGAACGGGGATGGAGAACTTGCCGGTTTCGGTTTGAGGACTTGCGTTATCGGCCGCCAACGGTCATCTCCCGGATCAGAAGCGTAGGAGCGGCCACGGAGCCGCGAAACTCCAGATCCGATCCGATGGCTTCCATATCCATCAACATATTATTCAAATTTCCAGCGATTGTAACTTCCGAAACCGGAAAGGCCAGTTCGCCGTTACGAATCCACAGGCCGGCCGCGCCTCGGGAGTAGTCGCCGGTGACGATATTGACACCGGACCCGATCAGTTCGGTCACGTAGAATCCGTTCGCGATGCCGCCTAGAATCTGGGCCGATGTGCGCTCGCCGCGGTCAATGAAGAGATTGCCGTGGCCGATCCCGGCGTTGCCCGCGAGCCCTCGCGACGCATTGCCCGTGGTCTTCATGCCTAGCTTGCGTGCCGTGTACGTATTCAGCAGGTAGCTCTTGAGGATGCCGCGCTCGATGACCGCTGTCCGCCGGCTGGGCACACCTTCGTCGTCAAAGGGTGTGGTCCCGAACAGACCCGGCAGCGTGCCATCGTCGATGACCGTGAGATTTTCCACGGCGATCTTCTCGCCCAATCTCCCTGCCAGGAACGACGACTCCCGGTAAATCGCTTCGCCATGCAGGGCCTGGAAGAGATGGTCGAGCAGAGTGCGCGCCGTACGCGGCTCAAACACCACCGGCACGCGCTGCGTTTCAACTTTGCGCGCGCCCAGTCGGCGCACCGTGCGCTCGGCGGCCACGCGGCCGACGTGCTCCGGCGTTTCCAGGCCCGCAAATCCGCGCGCTGTCGAGACCCAGTAGTCCCGCTCCATCGAATTGCCTTCACGCGCCACTGGCACCGCCGCAAGCGAGCAGTAACTCGACCGGTATTCCCCCACGAAGCCGCGGGAGTTGGCAAAAACGTGGCGCCCCAGGCGCGAATCGAACGAAGCGCCCTCGGAATTGGTGATGCGTGGATCGGCTTCGAGCGCGGCGGCTTCGGCGGCGCTCGCCATCTCGATCTTCGCCGGTGTTTCCACGCACCCGACTTCAGCGGAGTAGAGCCGCAAGTCGCCTGACAGCGCACCCAATTCCGCGGCGTCCGGCAACCCCGCGTGCGGGTCTTCGCTCGTAATCGAAGCCAGCTCGATCGCCGACGTAACCATGCGGTTCACGCCCTCGGCCGAGAGATCGGAGGTGTGCGAGGAACCAGTATGCTGGCCGACCAGAATCCGGAGCCCAGCCGCACGCGAGCCGGCTTGCTTCAGGCTCTCGACTTCGCGCATGCGCACATTGGCGGAAAACTCGCTGCTTTCCGAGACGGTGCACTCGGCGTCCGTCGCACCACGCGCCAGCGCCTGCTTCACTATTTCGGCAACCAGATCGGGGAGATGGTTCCGGCTCACGCGGTCCCTCCCACGGTCATGCGGTCGATCTTGATCGTGGGAATGCCGACCCCCACAGGGACGCTCTGTCCTTCTTTCCCACAGATGCCGATGCCCTCATCTAATTGCAGATCGTTGCCCACCATGCTGACGTGCGTCAGGGCTTCGGGGCCATTACCGATTAACGTGGCATTGCGCACCGGCCGCGTCAGCTTGCCATCTTCGATCAGGTAGCTCTCTGACGCCGAGAAAACAAAATTGCCGCTCGTGATATCCACCTGCCCGCCGCCGAAGTTCGCGCAGTAGATGCCCTTCGTGACTGAACGGATGATGTCCTCTGGATCGCTTTCGCCGGCCAGCATGAACGTATTGGTCATGCGCGGCATGGGAATGTGCTCGTAGCTTTCGCGGCGCCCGTTGCCGGTGGGCGCTTCGCCCAGAATGCGACTGGAAAGCTGGTCTTGGAGGTAGCCGCGCAGGACGCCGTTTTCGATGAGCACGTTGCGCTGCGTGGCGTTGCCTTCGTCGTCCACGTTGAGCGAGCCCCGGCGATTTCGGATCGTGCCATCATCGATCACCGTACAAAGAGGGCTCGCCACCTGCTGACCGATGCGATCGCTGAACGCGGAAACTTTCTTGCGGTTGAAATCGGCTTCCAGGCCATGCCCCACGGCCTCGTGCAGCAGGATGCCCGGCCAGCCCGGGCCCAGGACCACCGTGGTCTCGCCCGCCGGCGCGTCCACCGCTTCCAGTTGAACGATGGCCTGGCATGCCGCGTCACGCGCGAAATGTTCCGGCGTTTTCTCCTGCTGAAAAAATGACAGCTCGACCCGGCCGCCTCCGCCCGCATATCCACGCTGCGGCGCGCCGCCGTTCTGCCGGGCCAGCGCTGCAATGCTAAGCCGCGCCATGGGCTGCCGGTCGAAACTTAAAACGCCTGCGCTGGTGGCGATCATCACGTGGCGTAGGCTGTCGGCGTACGTGGCCTGCACTTGAAAAATGCGCGGATCGTAACCGCGCGCGGCGTCGTCGGCGCGCTTCACCAGCTTCACGCGCTCGGTGAACGCGGTTTCGTGGGGCGAAGTCAGCACCGGATAGAGGTTGCGTTGTTGACCCTCTTCGAGCGGTGTCTTCTCGATTTTCGCCGGGCCCGCCGCGATGCACGCCGCCACGCGCGCGGCTTTGCGGACTTTATCGGGACTGAGGTCGTCGCTGTAGGCGTATCCTGTGCGCTCTCCCGCGATCACCCGTACTCCTACCCCCATCGACACGCCTTCGGCCGCGCTCTTGACCATGGATTCGTCGATACTGATGTGGCTGGTCGAAAGATATTCGAAATAAACGTCGGCGTAGTCTCCGCCATGGGAGAGCGCCTCGGCCAGATACGACTCGAGATCACCGCGGGTAATGCCAAACCGCGAGGCGAAAAACGACTCCGTAAATCCCATATATTCCTGAGGTTAGCATGCAGGCGCCCGGACGCCCGGCTTAACGAACTTTAACCGCCTGTTAAGCGTGCGTATAGAATCCCGCACGTCAATGCTAGTGAGGGCACAAAGCCCCAGAAAAGGAAAGGAAACTAAACCATGAACAAACTTTCAGC
>DATLVQ010000888.1:0-2457 GCA_035577325.1 Bryobacteraceae bacterium
ACGCCGATGTGGCCCAGGAAAATGCGGTCGTTCGCGCCTTTGATACGTGAATATGAGAATGCTGAAGAGCTCAAGGCGCCGGCCCCGGCCATGGCGGCGGCTGTCTGGTTCAGAAACGATCTGCGGTCGATTTTGGGCGACGCGGCAGCCGAATCACTCATCGGGTCCTCCATGGTATTTTTCAAAAAGACAGTCTAGCAGGATAAAGGAGGACAGTGAGTAAAACCGAGAAAAACCGTGCCGTCAGGCGCTCGCGGCCAGGATTTGCTGCCTCATCTCCTGAGCGAAGACGTAAAAGCCGAACAGCGGTTTACTGTCTCCTTTACCCCAGCGTTGCGCATCCCATTTTACGCGCACGAATTTCACGTCGGAGTGCTGGGTGAGATCAAGCAAAATCTGATAAGTGCCACAATAAAACTTCTGTGGAAAGCTGATGAGCGGCTTACTTCCCCAGTCGATTCCATCGGCCGAGCCCCAGATGGCAACGTCTAGACTCTCCTGCTCGATGATGCGGGTGATGCCCAGGGTCAACAACACTAAGCGCCCTTGCGAGCCGCCAAGATCCAGCGCAGAGCCGTTGCCAGCTTCGCGAACTGTGGTTTCAGGCAGCAGAAAAACAGGCAACATCGAAAGCCTCCTGGGCCGGACAGATCTCGCTGCTATAAAGATCGGGAGAGCGTCAACAACTTTTTTCCGGCTTCTTCCAGCGTCGCATATTTCTTACAAAAACAAAAGCGAATTTGTTGCGAGCCATCGATGGGATCGTTATAAAAGCTCGACCCGGGCACGGCGGCCACGCCGATATTTTCGATCAAATGACGCACAAAGCTCACGTCATCCTCGAAACCGAAGCGGGAAATGTCTGTTATTACGTAATATGCGCCCCGCGGAGGATAGTATCCAAAGCCCGCGTTCCTGAGAACATCGAGGATCAAGTCGCGGCGTTTTGCGTAGTCCCCTGTAAGCTGAAGGTAATAGTCATCAGGTAAGGTTAGTGCTATTGCGCTGGCCTCCTGCAAAGGGGCGGCGGCGCCCACGGTCAGAAAGTCGTGGACCTTTCGTATGGAGTCGGACAAGTCGGGCGCGGCAAGCACCCATCCCACGCGCCATCCGGTCACCGAGAATGTCTTGCTCATGCTGTTCACGAGCACGGTACGGTGGCGCATGCCCTCGAGCGTCATGATGGGGATGTGCGGCTGGCCATCGTAAGTAATGTGCTCATAGATTTCATCGGTAATCGCGAGGGCGTCGAACTCCTGGCACAGGCCGGCGACGCATTCGAGCTCGGCGCGGGAAAATACTTTGCCGGTGGGATTGTTGGGCGAGTTTAGAATGATGGCTTTGGTGCGCGGCGAAAATGCGCGCCGCAGCTCGCCGGGATCGAAGCTCCAGTCGGGCGGCCGCAGGCGCACGAAGCGCGGGATAGCCCCGCAGAGCTTGGTATCAGGGCCATAATTTTCGTAGAACGGCTCGAAGATCACTACTTCATCGCCGGGATTCGTCACGGCGGTGAGGGAAGCGATCATGCCTTCAGTTGAGCCGCAGCAAACGGTGATTTCGGTTTCCGGATCGAAAGTGATGCCGTACGTGCGCCGGTACTTGGCGGCAATGGCGTCGCGCAGGGACTTCGCGCCCCAGGTGATGGCGTACTGGTTGAAGTTGTTGGTGATGGCTTCGCGCGCGGCCTGCTTCAACGCCTCGGGAGAGCTGAAATCGGGGAAGCCCTGCGCCAGATTGATGGCGCCGTGGCGGGTGGCGAGGCGCGTCATCTCGCGAATCACCGATTCAGTGAAGCCACGGGTACGAAGGCTACGAAACCGATCGCGACCGCTTGTGCCTGTTTGGGCGAGCCGCGGATTTTGTGGACGCCCGGTCAGAGGTGCCGCCATCTGTTGAGGGTAACGCGGCCATCGCCGTTCCGTAAAGGCGGCGATAAATGGCGGCGTTGCGCAGCACGGCTTGCACGTACTCGCGCGTTTCGGTGAACGGGATGGTTTCGACGAACTCGGCGGGCTCCTGAAAAGAATAATTCCAGCCGAGCCACTCGTCGACCCGAGTCTTGCCCGCGTTATACGAGGCCAGCGTTTCCTCCCATTTGCCACCCCACTGATCGAGCATGGAGCGTAGGTAGCGCTCGCCCAGCTGCAAATTGGTGGCCGGCTGGAACAGCATGGAGGTGCGGAAACGGCGGAGACCGTTGCGTCGCGCCAGCTGCCTGCCGGTCGCGGGCATCAACTGTGTCAGGCCATACGCGTTCTTGCGCGAGATGGCGGCGGGATTGAACTCAGATTCCTGGCGGATCAAGGCGGCTACCATGCAAGCGTCCAGGTTTTGCAGCTTGGCGTTGCGCACCAGGTCTCTCTGATACGGCACGGGGAAGAGCAGCTCCCAGAAGCGGCGCGGCATTTGATCGATCGGCGTGGTCAGATAATCGGGCGCGAAGCTCTTCATGTAGCG
>DATLVQ010000889.1:0-10194 GCA_035577325.1 Bryobacteraceae bacterium
GGTCTGCTGTTTCTGCTGACCAAGATGCGCTCCGAGAAGCCCCCTGAAGCGCTGCTGGAAGACATTGTCACCACGGTGCAAGATCCGTTTCTGGGGCTTGAGGCGCTTGCCCTTGCATCTTTGGGGGAGCGCAGCGAGCTAACGGCCAAGCTTGAGAACTTCCCGTCGATTCCCGGTTTAGCGGAGACGACACACAGCAAGGTAGCGCTGGCGCGCACGTGGCTTCGCTGCTGGCGCAACTACGGATTCTGGCTCAGCCATATGCCCTCGTCCTGGTGGAAGCGCCCGCGAATCCAGGGTGTCAGCGTCAAAGGCAAGAAGGGCAAGGGAAAGTTCGCCGACATGGACATTGTCATTCGGGACAAGAGCGCGCGTAAACTCTTCAACGACGAGTGGACACCCGAGCTCCTGGCACTGTTTGCAGAAGATAACGGCGGCGAATACCGGTTGCGCGGCGGGCAATTATCCTTACGGTTCGAAGGCGAGTGGGTGCGGTGCGCCACCTGCAAGTCGGTGCACCGGCCCATGCCGGGCCTATCCCATTGCCTCGATTGCGGGACCGACGGCGTGGCTGTGCTTAATCCCGAGAAAGACCCCGTGTACCTTGCGAGGAAAGGTTACTATCGCAGGCCGGTTATGGCGGCACTTGCCGATCCGCCCCAGGAACCGATGGCGCTGATCGCCGCCGAACATACCGCGCAACTCAATGCGCCGCAGAACGACGATGTCTTCTCCAAGGCCGAAGAGAACGAATTGCTGTTCCAGGATGTTGCGCCCGCCTTCGGAAAGGAGGCCCGTCGGGCCACCGCCATCGACGTTCTCTCCAGCACCACAACGATGGAAGTCGGAATCGATATCGGCGCATTGTCCGGCGTTGCGCTGCGCAACATGCCGCCGGGGCGCGCAAACTATCAACAGCGCTCCGGCCGCGCCGGACGCCGGGGTAACGCCGTTGCGACGGTCGTCGCATTCGGCAGTGCGGACAGTCACGATGAGCACTATTTTGCGGAACCAGACGGCATGATCCGCGGCGACGTCATCGACCCCAAACTCACGCTCGACAACCTCGAAATCACCCGCCGTCACATCCGCGCATTCCTGCTGCAAAACTACCATCAGGACCGTTTGCCAGATATCGATGCGACGCAGCCACACGACCTGTTCTCCGTGCTTGGAACGGTGGCGGGCTTTCGTTCAGAGAAGGCCATACTCAACATCCACGATTTCGAGGAGTGGCTCGGCGATAACGAAACACCTCTCCAGGTCAGAGTTGCATCATGGATTCCGGACGAACTCTCAGCGGAGGATCGCTCCGTCCTGCTTTCGCAATTGAAGCCGGATTGCATTGCAGCTATCAAGGCCGCGATTGAAGTCCTTCCCGAAGAGGAACCGAAGCCCAAGGGCGATGAAGAGGATGAGTCAAGCGAAGATGCGCCCGAAGAGGACGAGGAGAATCCTACCCAAGCGCCCAATAGCGGGCAACTACTCGATCGGTTGCTCTACCGGGGCATTCTCCCACGCTATGCGTTCCCGACGGACGTGGCGACCTTCCATGTCTTCGATCAAGCCCGCTCCAGTCGCTTCCGGCCGATTATGCGCTTTGCGCCCTCACAAGGGCTGCCGATTGCGCTTACCCAATACGCCCCCGGCAAACAGATTTGGATCTCGGGGAAATGTTACTCGTCGGGGGCCGTCTATTCCGTCATGCCGGACGAGCGGTTCCGGGCATGGGAGCAAAAACGTCTCTATTGTGAATGCAGCGCCTGCGGTTTCGCCCGAACCTTCGAAATTGGCCAGATCAGCCGAGGCGACAGGCAGGATTGTCCCGCGTGCGGAGCGGCCAATTCGTTCGGTGAAGCACGGTACTGGTTGCGCCCGCCCGGGTTTGCGCATCCGGTGGACGTTGAGGAGGTGACCTCCCCGGACGACATGCCGGAGACAAGCTACGCCACGCGCGCCAAGCTCACGATGCAGACGCCCTCGGAAGAATCCAAATGGACGGAGATCAACGATCGCGTCCGCGTGCTGAGAGAGCGAAAGCATCTGCTGGTATCGAACACCGGGCCTAAACGTGACGGCTATACGTATTGCGTGAAGTGCGGACGCATCGAGGCCAGCAGCGATCCAACGCCGCTGCTTGCGGGCCCGCATCGAAAACCCTACCCAGACGAAAAGCAGCCCGCATGCGAAGGCGTTGGGCCAACCCGCCATATCGTGCTCGGCACCGACTTTATCACCGATATCGCCCTGTTTTCGATGCAAGTCGAGGCCCCGCTGCGGCTAAGGCCGGGTCAATACCCGACCGACGTTGCACTCCGCACGGTCAGCGAAGCTCTGGCCAAAGCAGCCAGCCAGATATTGGAAATCGAGCCGGGCGAACTCATGGCCGAATACCGGCCATCGCTGACGCCCGAAGGGCGCGAAGGATTGAGAGCCGAGATCTTTCTTTATGACACACTGCCCGGCGGTGCCGGGTTCGCCAGCCAACTGGTCGAATGCGGGAACGAGTTGTTTCAGCGCGCGCTGAAACTGATGAAGACGTGCCCGGAGAACTGCGATGCATCCTGCTATCGCTGCCTGCGCAGCTTCAAGAACAAGTTCGAGCACAGGCTACTGGACCGGCATGTGGGAGCCGAACTGGTCGAGTATCTGTTGACCGGCAGCTTGCCGGACTTTGACCCGCAGCGCCTCCAGGCTTCGACAACTCTGCTCTACAACGATCTGCTCCGACAAGGTTTGAGCGGCGTGGCGTTACAGGCAAGCGTAGAGCTCCCGGTCGCCGGTCCGGGTACGGTGGAGGTGCCGATTCTGGCGACCATCAGCACGGGCGAGCGATTCGCAATTGTGCTTTCCGGCCCGCTGACCAATGACCATCCCGTCGTGGCCGGGCTCCCGGAATTCGTGGAGGAGTCGAACGATCTCACGCTCATCGTAGTGAATGAATTGCTCGTCCGCGGTAATCTTCCCGCCGCCACTCGCGACGTTAGGCAACGCCTTGGCGTATAGTGCAGGTGGAGCAGCCACGCCTGTGATCGACGGTCTCCGTTGCCGGTTAGTGCCAGACGAATCCTCCGCGACTACAACTCGACCAGAACGGGATCGCCTACCTCGTTTGCCGGGAAGTGAGGGCACGCGGTGACCTTGAGATTCTTGAGCGTAATGCTCTCCTTCATGGTGGCCTGGTTTCCGTCGTAGGAAAGATAAGCATGAGTGCGGCCCCGGCGGGTCCAGTTGGTCACGAGATCCACCGCCAGTCCCACGGCGGTGGACGCCAGCACGCCGTTCGGCCAGACCACCTGTGGGCGCGGACCTGCCTTGCCGTACCGAGCAGCTTCCTGCGCGAGCCTTTCATCGGTGAGGAACCCCATGCACCGCATACAAATCCCACCGGGCGATGACAATATCACCTGGCCGCCGATGACCGGTTTCTCAGTGCCATGCACATCCATGCCAATGTCGATGTAGTGCATCAAGTACCGCCTGCATGCGACTTCCAACTCGTGCCGGCCCTGGTAGCTGTCCACGCATCCGAAGACGATCTGACATTGGCGCAGCGACTCCGGGTTGTCCTGCCACTTGCAGGCGAAGCCCTTGATGATTGCCGTGGGTTGCAGGCCATAAATCATCATCTTTGCCACGTGGAGCTTCGCCGTCCCGGCGAGCGCGTCGATTGACTTCGCGCCGACCAGCCGATTCAGATTCGAGTCCTCGACGAGGTCGTCGTCATAGATCACGTAGCGCTGAAAGCCGATGTGGGCGAGTTGCTGAACGATATGAGAACCGCCACCGCCGAGTCCGGCTAGACCGATGGTGCAACGGGAGATTCGTGCCTCCGAATCCGGCCCGAGAAACGACTGGCGCGAATATCGGTCTGTACTCATCTGGAGGACGCACGTTCGAATACGCCTACTGGCGCGCCGATGACGCTCATCTGGTCGGCAAGCAGCGCATCTTTGAGTCCCGGCAGCCAGACCCAGCCGGAACCGTGATCGCTGCTCAGTATGATGATCCCGTGCGCTGCTTCACGGCCGACGGACTGAAATCCCGGAATGAGCCTTGGGATTTCACGGGCATCCGTCCCGCTCATGCCCGTTTCGCCGCAATGACCATGGAGATGAATGTGGAAGATGCCCTCGTGCGCTGAACGCCCATAATAGACCGCCTGCATTGCCCAAGTCATCGCGTCGCTCCCAATGCGCGCGCCCACCGTGGGGTCATCCACGTAGTGTTCGTCGGGAATGGAATGGTAGCGGCTCAGCAAAATGAGCTTGTCGTGATCGGCAAGGGAGCCGATACGGGCGAACACAAACCCGATCCGCTCCGCTGCGAACGGATGAGGTCGGATCAGGTCCGCCACGATCTGGTCGTACAGGAAACCCGTCAGTTTGATTTTGACTCTCATTTTTCCTTCACAAGAGCGTTCAGGTGGGCGATCAGGAGTTGGGCCAGGGTGAGGTTAGGAAGGTCAACTTTCCAGGAGAACGCAAACCAGTTCCTCTCCGCAATCCGTGCGTTGGTAACATTCCAGTTCCGCGGGTAGGGCGAACTTACCTGCACCGACAGAAACAACCGCGACGGATATCCGTCGCGAGGCACCGGGCAGAGTAGCGCATCACACACGGTGGGTACGCACCCGGCGGGCAGGCGGAGTTCCTCCAGATAGAAGTAGGTCACTCCGCCCTCGGGAAACGCCTTCAACTTGGTGCAATAACGCTTCAGTTCCTCAAGCTGCTGCTCCGGGTAGTCCATGGCTGCGTGCTACGAGGACCCTCCCGTTTGAACCTGCGAGTGAAATGTTTCGCAGCCGCAAATCTTGACCGGCGTGCCTACCGGAAGGGGCAGGGGCGGCCCGTCCTTTTCTTCCAGCAGGATGTAGCCCTCCGGCGATTCACCGACCTTGGTGAGAATCTGCGCTACCGTGCGTTCGCCGCGTTCGATTGGATAAGGATCGCCGTTGATAAAGATGGTCACGATCTCCTTGTGGGCGGTGATGAATCCTTTCAGGCCGCGCTTGCGGAGGTCCACGGTTTCGCCGGACTCGACGACGTTATTCTCACAATGCACGAATTCTTCGATCAGTTCGAAGGCGCACGGGCGCTTGTCTACCTTCGCCAACAGCGCCTCGCCCGTCGGATGTGCGGTGGTGACCCGCACTGTTTCGCAATCGATGCGGACCACATAGCACCGCGCGTGAGGAACCTCGTGGCCGCGCTCGGCATAAGCACCAATGTCGATCTCGCCCTGCACCAGTTCGCCGCCGTTCGGATTCCATTCGTTGCCCGGCGGAACCGCTCCCGCCTGGGCATCCTGGCCAGGTTCTATGTTTTCAAGAGACATCTTCAAGACCTCCTTATGTGAGTTGGCAGCCCGAGGGATCTGCTCTCCTGAACGATCTCATGAAATGCGGTCGTCTGTCAAGTATTGAACTCGTCTATGTTGGTAACGACAGTATTACTGTCGTTACCGGATCCACGACCGTGCACGGATCTTCACCACTTCGCCACTATGCCGGGGACACGTCCGGTGATGCCGTCCGGCCTCCGGCTGGCTCCGAAGCCTCTGCTTCCCAAGAGCTTGCGGTCCTGCTTCCTATGGGCCGCACGGGTATTGACTCAAAAAGCAGCGACAGCAATACTTGACAGTGTGATAGCGTTGGAATTATAAAAGTCACCATGGCCACGAAGATCGAACCCTTTTACGAAACTCTCGGCTCTCGAATCCAGCAGGCGCGCGAACAGCGCAAGATGACGCAGGAGCAACTCGGTCGCGCACTCAAACCGCCGTCCACGCGCGCCTCAATTGCCAACATTGAGAACGGGAAGCAACGAGTCCTAGTCCACACACTTGCCCAGCTTGCCGAATCCCTGGGCGTGCAGATCGAAACCTTGATGCCGGCCAACCAGCCCACCAAAGCCCCCAGTCAGAAAGACGTGGAACGCGAGCTGAAGAGAAAGCTCAAACTGGACATCCCGCAATTGAAAAAGCTAACCGCACGGCTTACGACCACCACCCGTAAAGGAGTTCGCCCATGAGCGTCCGATCCGCCAGGCATCATGGGGAAGCCCTTGCGGAAGCATGTGGCTTTGCGAAGCCGCCCGTCGATGTTGAGCGGGTGGCTCGACACCTGGGTCTGAAGATTGCCCACGCCGAACTGGGCGAGGACGTCTCCGGTCTGCTCATCAGTAAGGGAGCCACCAGTGTCGTTGCCGTCCAGGCCAGCGACCATCCTAATCGTCGGCGCTTTACCATTGCCCATGAGATCGCCCACTTCTACCTGCGCCATCAGTTCGAACCGGGAGAGCATGTGCATGTTGACCACGGGCACGCCATCACCCCGCGCAACTCGCGATCAAGTACCGGTGAAGATCTGAAGGAGATTGAGGCCAATCAGTTCGCGGCCTGTCTCCTGATGCCTTCAAAGCTGGTCGAGGCCCGGATCAAGGCGCTGAAGACAACGGCGCTACGCGACTACCATGTGACGCTTCTGGCCGACGAGTTCGAGGTCAGTGAACAGGCTATGACCATCAGACTTTCGACCCTCGGACATTTGTGAGTTCCTGAACTGGTTGAGACAGTCCGGCGTAACCTTTCGTCGGGAGTGGCTCCACTGTCTGAAGGCCACTTCACCCTAACGCCGGTGATACCCAATAGGCGACCGCACGGGAGCCGGAGCCACGCTCCGCGTCATCTGTTTTGGGTGCCCCGAACTGGCCCTCATTGCTCCCCTGTCTTAACTTCGACATCCAACTCCAGTCGATCCGTTAATAGAGTGCTAATCAACGGATGGATTTACTGGGCCTATTCAGGATCTCTTGTCACGGGATACGTGGTTCGCTTTGCCGGTGGCCCCGGTAGCGATGAAGTCGTGAACCCAAGAGTTTTAACGCCCTTGTCAGGAGGCGGGGGACTATTTATCACGCCGCCACGGGTTGCGACGAGATCCTTCCACTCCAAAAAATTCTGAATGCCAGAACCAAGCTGCAACGAATAATCCAGCGATCTAATCGACGCGTCGCCTTGGGTAAAGGGCTCGCCCGCCTTTACGTTTCGGAACCACTTCATCCATTCTGCGGACCCCTGAGTTACGGAGGACGGCGGAATGACCGGCGCCGCTGCGGGAGACTGCGCCGTTGAGTGGCATGAAAGGCACGAGGAGATCGGATTGTCAACGGGACCATTTAACCGCCCCGCCCAGCCTAGGTGCTGCTTAGGAAGGATTGAGGCGTCGTTGATGATGGTCTCCTTCAGCTTCGTCCCAGCCACCACCATATCGCGTGTCACTCCGGGATCATTCCCCCACATGAGTCCCACCGGCACCATACGTTCCCACGGAGTGTTCCCCTGCGCATCGCCGTTATAGACGAACGTGCCAAAGACCCAGCCCGTGGTTGAATCGGCCCGGCTGTCACGGACGGCAACGTCTAACTGAAGAAGACGTACCTTGGCAATCTGCCGGATTCCGCGCGGATTCGTCGGAATCGAGAGGTCCTTATATGTGTACGCATCCCACTCGAATGCATTCTTCAGGTAGGGGACCTGTTCTACGGTTGCCTGAGTGAAGAGCAGCTTGAAACTCACCGTGCCGTCCGGAAAGAGTGCAGCGTCGGCGTTGGGATGATCGGGATCGCGCCACACCCGGCCAATCACCCATCCGCCGAGTGAATTGTAGAAGCCCACAGCCCAATCCTGAAACTTGGATGTTTGCGATGGAGCCAGTTCCCCTTCCAGCGCGACCCTCTCGTAGGTCAACCCGTGCACGAATTCTCTTCCATTGCGGCCCCAATGAAGCCACGGGGCGTTATACCAGGTTCGGACCGTGTTCTTCTGCCCCACCCAGTCCACCTCGGCATTGCCCTCGTAGCAGTAGTGAAGGACCGCGTTCAGGTATTCCCGCCATTGCGTCCGGAAGTCGTACTGCTTCCACGGCTGTGGTCCTGGGTTAGGCCGGGTCTTCGGATACGCTTGGCTCAGACGGAAGACCGGGCCGGCCCAGCCGGGTGTGGGCGCCATCTGGGCATCCGGGTAAGGCTGTGCAAAGGCGACGCCATTGAGCACAGCGATAGCAGGAAGAATTCGCAAGACACTCATGGCCGTTTGCATAGCGCACAATAGGGTATCATGGATAGATTCCATTTTCCTGAGACGAGGCGGCATTTGTGCGTTTAACCATCGGATTGCTCGTCCTATCTACATTCGCCGCAGCCCAATCGTTCGATTTAAAGGGCGACGTACCGACGCCCAAGACATTCAGTGCGGCCGACCTCCAGAAGCTGCCTCGAAACTCTGCCACTGTTCAGCTAAGCGGGACCAAGGTCAAATACGAAGGCGTGTCTCTTGTCGATCTCTTCAAGGCCGCTGGTCTACTTTTTGACGAAGCGACCAAACCCACGAACCTCATCCGCTACGTCGTTGTCCAGGGGACCGATAAATATAGAGTAGTTTTCGCGGTGCCGGAGTTTGACCCCAGCTTGACGAACAAGCTCGTCATCCTGGCGGACACGAAGGACGGCAAGCCCCCTCTCTTCCGCTGAGGGTCCGTTTCACGTCATCGTGGCCGACGAAAAGCGCCAGATGCGTTGGGTCAAGTTTGCTGAGTCTATGACCGTGGTGAGGGTGCCATAAGTATACCCGGACGGTGGCTTCGCCGTACCGTGAAACAGCGCCGAGGTACGGTTCCCCGCTTCATCGCTCCACATCTACCGACCAGAATCGCGTTTGTGCAATGCGTTTCGCTATTGACAGGTTATGTCGATTGCGTACACTGTTCGCCCGTAAGTGTTTATTTGAGCGGTTCGAACACCCCTATCGGTTCGTAACACCCATCTGTCCGTCCTTATGCTGTGCTATAGTGTGCCTGGAACGAGCTTTGGAGAGCGAAATGGACAGCATGAACGGACAGCATGGGAAGCAGGCTTCTCGGGCTATCCGACGAGATTCTCAGGCCGGTATGCTGTCTGTTTTGCTGTCCATTTTGGCATCCAAACGGGTAGTATTGGATAGACAGCATGGACGGAATAGACTGCGACCCGGTCTAGGAAGTCTAACGGATTCAGCTAAATAGCTGATTTGACAGAAAGCGGGAGTAATTCAGTGGTAGAATGCCAGCTTCCCAAGCTGGACGTCACGGGTTCGAGTCCCGTCTCCCGCTCCAAAACCACACATTCGCGGGCAGTTGCACACATCTAAAGAACGAGCCGATTTCCCAAGACTCCGAAAGACTCCAATAAGCCTGCGGGTAGCGCTGACTGAACCTGCGTTGGTCGGTCGGGTTCCCCAACTGGCTCGTGGTTATTCCACCGTACAGGAACGCCCCAACGCAAGCCGACTTATGAGGACGAATCTGGCCAGACTGGCGAATCGTGGATTCTAGAATGCCTCTACAGAACGTGAAAAGTGAATCGTTGGATAGTTTCTTCGCCGCAAACTGAAGCCAGTCGGTCCGACTGTCACGCCTTGTAGACTGTAGTCCCGCCCACCACTGTGCGGACGATCTGAAGGTCCTTGATTCTCTCTTTGTCCACCGTGAAGAGATCGTCCGACAAGACGACAAAGTCCGCCAGTTTGCCTGTTGTAATGGATCCTTTGATCGCTTCCTCGTGTGAGTTGTAAGCGCCGTTGATCGTATTGACCCGCAGTGCCTCTTCCACACTGATCCGCTGGTTGGCTCCCCACGTTTTTCCATCCCACCCGGTCCGCGTGACCATTCCCTGGATAGCCATCCGCGGGTCGAATGGTCCCGGACTGAAGTCCGATCCTGCCGCCACCACAATCCCGGCATCGAGGAAAGAGCGATAGGCCATGCAGTGCTTCATCATCTCTTCGCCATAATATTTGAACTTGTCGGAGTTGTAATATGCATACGATGTAAATGCAGCGGGGACGGTGCCGGTCGCCTTGATCCGCCGCACCAGATCGTCGTTGACCTGCGTGCAATGGGTGATCTTGGGACGTGTGTCCGCTCGCGGGAACAGCTTCTGCGCGCGCTCCACCGCCGTCAGCACCATGTCGATCGCCACATCCCCGTTTGCGTGGCAGTTGACCTGGATTCTCGCACGGTGCACACGCTCAATCCAGGCGTTCAGATCGGCCTGCGTTTCCGTGACGTTGCCTTTGTACGGCGGTGTGACACCAGGATACGGCGTGCTCAGCGCCATCGTGCGCTCGGAGAACGACCCGTCAACCGTGTGCTCAGAG
>DATLVQ010000890.1:0-10556 GCA_035577325.1 Bryobacteraceae bacterium
TCTGATCGGGAACCTGTCCGCCGCGACATCCACCGCGACTCATAAGAAGAAAAGGAAACGAACCCAATCCTCCGCTCAGGCGGTAACCGTCACCCCGGTTTCAGTGCGCCGTGTGCGTGCCCGCCGGGCCCGCTACAGCCCGTGGACCGAGCCAACCTATTCAGATTCAACGGCCGGTGACTTGGTCGACGGCGAAGATCCCACAGTTCGCCGGGCTGCCGTTGAAGCTTTGGGCCCGTACAACGGTTCTGTCGTGGTGGTCGATCCCAACACAGGCCGCATCCTGACCATGGTGAACCAGAAGCTGGCGCTAGGCAGCGGGTTCCAGCCTTGCTCCACCATTAAGGTTACGGTTGCGCTGGCGGCTTTACAGGAAAAACTCGTCGAGCGCGCGACCAAGATCCGGCTCTATGGCCGCACCAGCATGGCCATGACCGATGCCCTGGCCCACTCGAACAATTATTATTTCGCCAACCTGGGAATTAAGCTCGGCTATGAGCGCGTGAACTACTACGCGCGCTTGTTCGGATACGGCGAGACCGCCGGTCTCGATATTCCGGGCGAAAAGCCGGGTTATTTCCCGCCCGCACCTCCCAAAAATGGCGGCGTCGGTATGCTGACCAGCTTCGGCGAAGAGATTTCGCAGACGCCGCTGCAACTGGCGGCGATTATGTGTTCCCTGGCCAATGGCGGCACGCTGTACTATTTGCAATATCCCCGAACCCAGCAGGAGATTGATAGCTTCGTTCCGCGAATCAAGCGCCAGCTTGAAATCCAGGACTTGATCCGCGAAGTCAAGCCGGGCATGCAGGGCGCCGTCGAATACGGCACTGCCCGCCGCGCGCGCCAGGAAGAAACCATCATGGGCAAGACCGGAACCTGTAGCGAAGGCCGCACACACCTCGGATGGTTTGGATCGTTCAATGACGGGGGGCCGAACAAGCTCGTGGTGGTGGTCCTGCTCACCGGAGGGCGCCCGTCCATCGGTCCCATGGCCGCGGGAGTTGCGGGCGAGGTTTACCGCCACCTGGCCGAGCAGAATTACTTCGCGGCCAATCACAGCGCCATTACTCCGGCCGCTCTGGTTTCGACGCAAATCTGCTGCTCGCGCTAAAATCCACCGCGATTTATCTGACTTATTTGAGTGTTGAACTGCGCGTGACTCCAGGGAAGGCCTTCGGCATTTGGCTTGTCCCCTAAGATCCTTCAGTTTCCCATGACAACAGGCGGCTTGCGGCGCTGCGCCTTACCGCTGAGCCAGTGAACTTGCCGGCTGGCCCACCAGCACCCGCTCGGCAATCGCATGTTTCAGCGCTTCCAGGCCCGCGCCGGTCACACTCGAAATATCGAGGTATGGTAGCCCGCGCTTGGCCGCCAGCTGTTTGAGCGAAGCCGCCCGCGCTGGATCCTGCGCGGCGTCCGTCTTGCTCGCCACGACAACCATCGGCTTTTTCGCGAGGTCCTCGCTGAAGCTGGCCAGCTCGCGCATCACTGTCTCGAAGTCTTCCACTGGATCGCGGCCGGTGGCGTCCGAAACATCCACCATATGGACCAGCAGTTTGGTCCGCTCGATGTGCCGAAGAAACTGTATGCCCAGGCCGTGGCCCAGGTGGGCGCCCTCGATCAGGCCGGGAATGTCCGCGACCACGAAGCTACGGAAATCGTCGAGCTTCACGACCCCAAGGTTCGGCTCGAGCGTAGTGAACGGATAGTCGGCGATCTTGGGACGGGCAGCGGAAATGCGTGAGATGAGCGTGGACTTGCCCGCATTGGGAAACCCGACCAGGCCCGCGTCAGCCAGAAGCTTCAGTTCCAGGCGCAGATGCCGCTCCTGGCCGGGCCGGCCGGGCTGATGCTCGGTTGGAGCTTGATGGGTCGCAGTGGCAAAGCGCGCGTTGCCTTTTCCGCCGCGTCCGCCGCGCGCGACGAGAAAGCGCTCACCCGCATGCGTGAAATCGTAGAGTTTCTCGCCGGAATTCTCGTCATAGACGACCGTACCGACCGGCACTTCGAGCTCGATCGATTCACCCTCATGCCCTGTCCGATTGCTGCCTTCCCCGTGCCGGCCGCGCTGCGCTTTGTGTTCCGGATTGAAACGGTAGCGGAGCAGCGTGTTGGCGTGCTCGCTGGCAACCATGATGATGTCGCCGCCGCGGCCGCCATCGCCGCCGCTGGGACCTCCGCGCGGAACATACTTTTCCCGCCGGAATGCCAGGCAGCCGTTGCCGCCGTCGCCCGCCTTTACGTAGATTTTGGCTTCGTCGATGAACATCAGGAACCGCCGGACTTGCCCGGTATGAAATAGGAAAGCCGCCGGTTCTGGTCCAGCCGCCGGCGGCTTGTGAAAATTGCGAAGGCTCGCTACGACTCGCGCACGCTGACGAATTTGCCCATACGCCCGCGGTCGTGAAATTCGACCACGCCGGTGATCTTGGCAAACAGCGTGTCATCTTTGCCCCAGCCCACGTTCTCGCCGGGCTTGAGCCTCGTGCCGCGCTGCCGCACGATGATGGAGCCGCCGGGAACCAGTTGCCCGCCAAACACCTTGATACCGAGGCGCTGCGCATTGGAATCGCGCCCGTTCTTGGAACTGCCTAAACCTTTTTTGTGTGCCATGACGAATTCCTATGCGACGATGTCGCCCACGCGCACTTCGGTGTAATCCTGGCGGTGCCCTATGGTGCGTTTGTACTGCTTCTTGCGCTTGAACTTGAAGACCAGCACCTTCTTGTCGCGGTCGTTGCCGGTGATGGTACCGGTGATCTTGTGCTCCGCGGTCTCGGTGCCGGCCAGCACTTCGCCGGCGTCGCTGAAGACCGCCAACACTTTCGAAAACTCGATTTCGGAGCCGATATCGCCCGCCAGCTTGGGCACACGGATCACATCGCCCGGGGCAACCCGAAACTGTTTTCCGCCGGTCTCAATAATGGCATGCATGGAGAAAGCCTCGATTGGGAAGCCCGAACACAGGAATGCTGCCGGGCTCAATGATGTAAACCTTGATTCTATTACATTCGGCGACGGTTTGCCAAATCCGGATGGGGTGCTGGGCAGGTATATGACCCGCAATCGCAGGGGCGAATCGTCCACAATGATAGGGATGCGCCGCCTCCTGACGCTTATTCCTGCCCTGATGACCGTGACCTGTGGCAGCCGTCCAACGCAGCCCGCGAAGCACGAAATCAATGTCGCGACTGCGGCGAACCTGACGCGGGTTTTCGCCGAATTGGGCCAAATCTTCGAGCGCGAAACCGGGATTCACCTGGTGACCAGCTTCGGCGCGACCACGCAACTGGCGCAGCAGATCGAGCACGGCGCGCCTTACGACGTTTTCGCCGCGGCCGATACGGAGCATGTGGATGAACTGGCGCGCAAAGGCCTGATTTTGGAAGACACGCGCGCCGTCTATGCTCGGGGCAAGCTCGTGCTATGGGTTCCGGGCGAACGAACCCCCGTGGAGCGTCTCGAAGACCTGGCGCGCGCGGATGTCACGCACATCGCCGTTGCTAACCCTCAGGTTGCGCCGTATGGCCGCGCGGCGGTCGAGACGCTGCACGCGCTGCATCTCTGGGAGGCTGTGCAGCCCAGAATCGTATTCGCGCAGAATGTCTCGATGGCCACCCAATATGCCGCCACCGGCAATGCCGATGTTGCCTTCACGGCGCTGGCGCTGGTTTACGACAAAGCCGGGCGCAAGATCGAGGTTCCGGCGGACCTTCATGCGCCCATCGATCAGGCCATCGCAGTACTGCGCAGCAGTGCGAAGCCGGAGCAGGCCCGCAAGTTCGTGGCGTTTATCGTCGGGAAGAAGGCGCGCGAGGTGTTCAAGAGGTACGGTTACGAATAGATGGAGTGGGGCACCGGCCCGAACGCGTCCAACACATAGATTCAACGATACGTACCAGCGGGCATTGAAGGTGACAAAGGAAATCTACACACCCGAGGATGTGCGCAATCTGAAAGACGCAGAGCGTCAATGGATAGCCTACAGAGATGCAGCTTGCAAAGCAGAATACGGCCTCTGGGGAATGGGGAGCGGCGGCCCAAGCGCTCGCACTGTGTGTCTGATCAGAATCACCAAGCAGCGCATCGTTGACCTCAAAGACGCCTATATCATGAAAGATTCAAACTGAGTCACTCGGGAACAATTACCCTCCATGGTGCATGTGCGCCATGGGCTCGGCGCTCTTCAGCCGTGCGCGCAGGAAGAACAAGAATCCGGCCGGGTGCGCGCCGTAGTAGGGCTGGATGGCGGCAGGCACGCCATAAACACTGAAATTGGCACCGATCCCCGTAGTCAGCCAGGGCACCAGATTTATGTCGCGCGTGTAGCCCAGCGTGTAGGCGGCAATGCGGAAGGTCGAGCCGGCGGTCGCGTCCAGATGTTCACGAAGGGCAGGGCGGTCGTTGAATAATTCATCTTTGTCCACGAGTTCGAAGCGGCCGGTGACGTAGTGTTTGTGGCGGAACTGGATGACCGATTCCGCCAGGTAAGAATTCAGATTGCGCTGCTCAACGGTCTTATGATTGTGTCCCCATATGACGCTGCTGGCCCAGTTTCCCGCGGCGAGCGGGCGGTTGTAGGTCACGGACGCGGTGGCTCGCACGATGTCACCCGGCTCCGCGGCTTCGGGATGGTTGAGCCGGCCCGCGGAAGCCTGCGCCATCCAATTATCGTCCGGGGTCCACGTGACGCGAGTTGACCAGGAATCGATCATCCCGTGATCGATGTTCCACCGGTTCTCATTAGGCTCCGCGCCGTGAAAGCCGCTAGCTTCGATGCGAAAACTGTGGCGCACCAGAGCCGCCGTCAGCACTTCGTTGGCGATGTGCGTGGAATCCTGCAAATGGTGGGAGAGCGTCGCCTGCGGTAGTTCCATCGAGGACACGCGATGCGGAAACGCCACCGGGCCGAGCGCAGGATCGCCCACCGGCGCGAAGTAGAGCACCAGGCTGGTACCATCCTTCAGCGGATGAATGTAGCGCGCGCTCAGTTCCATGAAGAGGTCGTGCGGGTGCTGCCCGTCGACGATGGATCTTCCAAAGGCCGTCTCGCCGGTTTGGAAGAGAAGCGGGTAGCGCCTTTCCGTGATGGTGGCGGGATCGAGGCTGATCATCGAGCGGAACTCGACCGTACCTCTGCCCGCCGCGTGACTTGCGGTTCCCATGAACCAGTTGGGCGCGAAAAACTTGTCGCCGCCGCGCGGGCCAGTCTGCTGCTCTTCGGTCAGAAAAGCAATCCCATGGAACATGAAGGTCCACGCGCCCGCGCGCTTGTGGATCATGTCCATAGGAGACGACCGCGGATTGATGCTGGTGCCGGAGGCCGCGTGCTCGGCGGGCACGGCCGGCGCGGCCTCGCCCATGTTCATGCCGGGCATGTGCTGATGGTCAGGCATTTCCTCCTGTGCGCGGCACAGCAGACTAAGAAAAACACAGACGATGACCGGTCTCATGAAACACACCTCTCACAATGATCTTGCGCAACGGACAAAACGAGATTACGGAAGGCGAAGGCTAGATCCGCAACGGAGTGTGGGGCGGAGTTTCGGATGGCTGAGCGCCACGAGTACTGCATACTGCGATCTGGCTTACCGGTTCGAAGACCAGAGGCGGTAGCGCAGTCGTTGCAACTGCAACGATGCGCATTGGAACGGTGGTCGCCGGTGAGATGGTCAGCCAAACGGGGGTGAGACCGTGCCGATGAGCACATTGCGGAAAGCCCGGCGCGCGCTCAGACCGGTCATGATGGCAGCCCGCGCCGGCGCGCGGCGCACCGCATTGCTTGTTCGAGCACTGCGCGGCACATTGCGCGTCGGCGAAGAGGACTCCGACCGCGGAGAGGACAACGAACAGGGCTATCAACCGCACCATCTTTCTACAAATTAGCATGACGGTGAGGGATGGCGGCCGGCAATATGCGCGCTTCCCGCAGCCGGATGCGCGCCAGGCTTTGGAAATCGGAACGGTTCACTTAGTTCTCAAATCTCTCCCCGTCATCTCTTTCGGCTGCGATTCGCCCAGCACCGCGAGCAGCGTGGGCGCGATGTCCTGCAAAGCGCCGCCGCCACGCAGTTTCACGCGCGGATCATCTGTCACAAGGATGAACGGCACGGGGTTGGTGGTGTGGTATGTATGCGGGCCGTGCGTCACGGGGTCGGTCATGGTTTCGGCGTTGCCATGATCGGCGGTAATGATCCATGCGCCATTGTGGGCGCGCAGCACTTGATAAATGCGCCCTAAACACGCATCCACGGTTTCGATGGCGCGAACCGTGGGCTCCATTTTGCCGGAGTGGCCGACCATGTCGGCGTTAGCGAAGTTCATGACGATGACATCGAAGCCGCCTCCCTCGACGGCCTTCACGATGACGTCGGCGATGCCGGGCGCGCTCATCTCGGGCTTCAAATCGTACGTGGCGACTTTGGGGGAGGGTACCAGCTCGCGCTCTTCACCGGGATACGGTTTCTCATTGCCGCCGTTGAAGAAGTACGTCACGTGCGCGTACTTTTCAGTTTCGGCCACGCGGAGGTTTTTCCAGTTCAACTGCGCCATGACGTTGGCCAAGATGTTGTGAGGGTGCTCGGGTGGCAAGACATAGGGCAGCGTGAATATTTTGTCGTACCGCGTCATGGTGGCGTAGTGAAGATTCTTGGGGGTGAACGATCGCGAAGGGCGCTCCAGCGTCGGATCGGTGAGCGCCATGGTCATCTCGCGCGCACGGTCGGCACGGAAATTGTAGAAGATCACGGCATCTTCGTCGCGGATCAGGCCCAGGGGATCGCCGCGATCATTGGTGATAGTAATGGGCTCGATGAACTCGTCGGTGACGCCCTTTTCGTAGGAGCGCTCGACCGCAGCAACCGGGTCCGTGGCTTTTTCACCGTCGCCCAAGACCATGGCGCCGAAGGCGCGCTCGATGCGCTCCCAGCGCTTATCGCGATCCATGGCGTAGTACCGGCCGGAAACGGAAGCGACGCGGCCTGCGCCGATGGTGCGCGCTTCTTTTTGTATCCGGCGCAGGTAGCCGGCGCCGCTCTGGGGCGGAGTATCGCGGCCGTCCATGAACGCATGAATGAAGACCTGCTCGACGCCCTGTTGCTTCGCCATGCGCAGCAGAGCGTAGAGATGCGTGAGCTGGGCGTGCACGCCGCCATCGCTGGCGAGGCCCAGCAGATGCAGTCGGCGAGTGCGCGCATGACGCATGCAATCCAGCAGCACGGAGTTCTGAAAAAATTCTCCCGACGCGATCATTATGTCAATGCGCGTCACATCCATCTGGACGACGCGCCCGGCACCGATGTTCAGGTGGCCCACTTCGCTATTGCCCATCTGACCCTCGGGCAAGCCGACGAAGGGACCGGAAGTATGGATCAGCGTGTTGGGAAAATCGCGCAGCAGTTCGTCGTAGGCGGGCTTGCGTGCCGCGGCGATGGCGTTGCCTTCGACGGCGGGAGAAAATCCCCAACCGTCGAGAATCGTGAGAATCAGAGGTTTTGGGCGGGGCATTACTGCCGGAACGCCCTTCTGCCTGCGAAACGCGCGGAATCGCCGAGCTGCTGCTCGATGCGCAGCAACTGATTGTATTTAGCGATGCGGTCGGTACGGCTGGCGGAGCCGGTTTTGATTTGTCCGGCGCCGGTGGCGACGACCAGGTCGGCGATGAACGGATCTTCAGTTTCGCCCGAGCGGTGCGAGACAACCGACGTGTAGCCCGCGGCCGCGGCCATCTGCATGGCATCCAGCGTTTCGGTGAGCGTTCCGATCTGGTTCACTTTGATCAGAATCGAATTGGCGATGCCTTCGCGGATGCCGCGCTCCAGCCGCACGGTGTTGGTGACAAACAGATCATCGCCCACGAGTTGAATTTTGCCGCCCAAGGCTTCCGTCAACTTCTTCCAGCCGGCCCAGTCGTCTTCGGCCATGCCGTCTTCAATCGAGAGAATGGCGGGATACTGACGCACCCAGTTGACCCAAAACTTAACCATCTGCTCGGAAGTTCGCCGGCTCTTGTCGGATTTTTTGAAGACGTACTTGCCATCCACGAAAAATTCGCTCGATGCCGGATCGAGCGCGATGCCGATCTGCTCACCAGGCTTGTAGCCGGCCTGTGTGATGGCTTCGAGCACCAGCTCGAGCGCCTCGTCGTTCGATTTCAAGTTGGGCGCGAAGCCTCCCTCGTCGCCGACCGCGGTCGAGTAGCCTTTTTTCTTCAGAACATTTTTCAGCGTGTGAAAGACCTCGACGCCCATGCGCAGGGCTCCGGAAAACTGTGGCGCTCCGAAGGGCACGATCATGAACTCTTGCAAGTCGACGGAATTATCGGCGTGCGCGCCGCCGTTGAGAATATTCATCATCGGCACAGGCAGCACGCAGGCGGCCACGCCGCCCAGGTAACGGTAGAGCGGGCTGCGGCGCGACATGGCCGCGGCACGGGAGGTGGCCATCGATACGGCCAGAATGGCGTTCGCTCCCAGGCGCGACTTGTTCGGCGTGCCGTCGAGCTTGATCATGATGCGGTCGATCTCGGCTTGCTGGGTGGCGTCTCTTCCATGCAGCGCGGCTGCGATCTCGCGATTGATGTGCTCGACGGCCTTCCGGGTCCCTTTACCCAGGTAGCGCTTGAGATCGCCATCGCGCAGCTCCACGGCTTCGTGCTCGCCGGTGGAAGCGCCGGAAGGCACCGCGGCCCGTCCAAAGCTGCCATCGGCCAGAATTACGTCGGCTTCTACGGTCGGATTTCCACGGGAATCGAGAATTTCGATCCCCGTGATCTTGGCTATTGTGGTCACTCACTGCTCCTTGCTTGTTGGGTTTGAGCCGTCGGTTTCCCTCCGCTCACTACGACGATGCCGCCCTCGGTAATGTGATGACCGTGGCCCCGGTCGTCATCTGCGTCGAAGCCGATCACGCTGGACTCAGGGACTTTCACATTGGTATCGATGATGGCCCGGCGGACGCGGCTGTAGCGCCCGATCTCGACGTTGGGCATCAGAATGGAGTATTCGACCTCGCAGTAGCTGTTGACGCGCACCCCCGGCGAGAGAACGCTGCGCAGCACCCTGCCGCCCGAGACGATGCAGCCGGCGGAAACGATGGAATCGATCGCCACGCCCATTCGGCGTCCTTCCTGCGCGAACACAAACTTGGCGGGAGGCTGCTGCGGCATGCGTGTGCGGATGGGCCAGCCATTGTCGTAGAGGTTCAACTGCGGCGTTACGTCCACCAGGTCCATGTTGGCTTCGTAATACGCATCCAGGGTCCCAACGTCGCGCCAGTACCGCGCCTGTTTGGCATTGATGTCTATAAAATCGTAGGCAACTACACGGTAATCCGGCAGACAGCGGGGAATGACGTCCGCGCCAAAGTCATGAGAGGAGTCAGGGTTCTCCGCGTCCTCGCGCAGCAGGCGCAGGAGCACATCCGTATTGAATATGCAGACGCCCATGGATGCGCTGACCATCGACGGATTGAATATCGAACGCACCGGATTGCCGTGACGAGGCTTCTCCTCGAAACCCACCACGCGATGGTCTTCGGTGATCTTGGCGACCCCGAAACGCGATGCTTCTTCCGGCAGCACCTGGGTGGTGGCAATGGTTATATCCGCGCGTCTCCGGTGATGCTCCTCGAACATCGACTGGTAGTTCATTTTGTAGATGTGGTCGGCGGCCAGGATCAGCACCTGGTCGGGTGTTTCGGCCAGAATGCTGTGCGTGTTTTGAAAAACCGCATCAGCCGTGCCCAGATACCAGCCCTCGCCGGTCTGTTTCATCGCAGGGATGACTTCGATATACTCGCCGAGCTCGGGAGAGAGAATGCTCCAGCCGTCGCGCATATGGCGGATGAGTTCGAGCGATTTATACTGCGTGAGCACGAAGATTCGGCGCAGGCCGGAATTAATACAGTTGGAAAGCGTGAAATCGATAATGCGGTACTGGCCGCCAAATGGCACGGCGGGTTTTGCAGTATCGCGGGTCAGCGGATGAAGGCGTTCGCCGGCGCCTCCGGCCAATAAAATGGCTAAAACGTTAGTCACGGGAGTTGATTTGTAAGTCCTTTAAGTACAGCCAGTTAAGGGCTCAGGCCAAGGCCGGTGAGCACGCCGCGGCAATTTGGGACTTGACTTTGCCGTCCAAGCACCTATGATATCAATACCTTGACCTGCCAAGCGGATAAACTTACATGATGGCAGGCAAGTCCCTCGACTGCGGCCCTGCGGGGCGCGGATGAGTTTCCAAGCCGATGGGAGGTGTTTTTAGTTGGCAGAAGTCAGACTTCAGGAGGGCGAAACATTAGAAAATGCCCTTCGCCGGTTCAAGCGTAAGGTTCAGCAAGAGGACATTATCAAAGAGGTCAAACGGCACTCTTTTTACTTGAAGCCGGGTGAAAAAAAGCGAGTCAAGCAGGCGCTGGCTCGCAAGAGAAATAGGAAAAAAAGTCGTCGCGAGATGGAGTAATTTCGAGAAAAGGCGGCCTGGGTAGGACCGCGGGAGCGGTGGTGATGCCAGAGTTTCAGGATCGAATCATCAAGTGCGCGGATTGCGGAGCGGAGT
>DATLVQ010000891.1:0-22179 GCA_035577325.1 Bryobacteraceae bacterium
GTTGCTCATGATGGTTTTTTTTGGTTCGGTCCGCCTCGCGGACAGTTCAGCCTTCTCGATTACTGAGCTAGGCGCACGATCCGCCGGAATGGCTACGGCGTTCACATCGATTGCCGATGATGGGTCGGCGCTGTTCTACAATCCCGCCGGTATCGCTTTCCAGAAGGGCACTCAATTTCAGTTTGACACCCTCGTGGTAGTGGGCTTGTTCCGATTTAATCCATCATCCACACCGCCTGGAACCGTTGTCCCGTCCAATGGATACAGCGGCAGCGTCAAACCGCATTTCATTCCCGTGGCAAGCATGTTTTTCACCAGGCGAATCAATCCAAAATGGACCTTCGGATTCGGCTCATTCGCTCCTTTCGGATTGTCCGATAACTTTACGAATTTCCACGATGGTGATCCGGCTATAACCAAGTTCCCGGGACGATTCGCCGGAACGCGCGGCCGCCTTGAGGAGGTCTGGTTTCAGCCGACAATTGCCTACCGGCTGAACCCCAACAGCAGCCTGGCGGTGGGCGTCGCTTGGGTTCACACTCATCTGCTTCTGGAACAAAGCTTTCTGAATCCCCGTACCGATGGACTAGACTTTGGCAATGAAACCGCTAACCAGATTTTTCCGGGAGTTGACCCGACGTTAGCCGCCAGATCTATCGCCCGGCTGCTGCCCGAGGGACGTTCCCGCGTCGCTGGAACCGCAAACAGCCCCGGTTTCAATGCCGGATATCTTTACAAACACGCGGCATCAAAGACCAATGTTGGCTTGATGTGGCGTAGCGCGGTCGTGAACCATCTGAACGGTCTTGCTTCGTTTGGTTTTACGAGCCCGTTCCCGTTGCAGCAGTTCGTCGACAAGGATCTGCTGCCCAAAGCTTTTCCGACCCAAAAGACAACGGGGTCATTCGTCACTCCAGCAACTTATGCAGTTGGCGTATCCAACTCCGCCTTCTGGCACAGTCTCATTTCAGTAGACTTTCGCCTCCAGGATTACCAGCGGTTTCGCAGCATCCCGTTGAACTTTTCTGAAACTCAAGCCACGAACCCGGATGTGCGAACGCCGGCTGAAAAGCGGCTGTTCTTCGATTTCCGCAACTCCTACCAGATCGCCACCGGCTTTGAGCGAGCGTTGAACCCGAAGACCGTGGTCCGGGCCGGTTATATGTTCGACCGATCACCGGTAGTCGACAAAAGTGTCGGCCCAGTATTCCCCGATGCGAACCGCAACACGTTCAGCGTGGGCGCTTCCAGAACGCATGGCGACATGGAATTCACGCTTTTTTATCAGGCAGTCAAATTCATGGATCGAACCACGAATGTGGATGCCAATGCGAACCAATTTACCAACGGCCTGTATCACAATTTTGCCCATCTGATGGGAATCGGATTACGTTTACATAAGGGGGGGGACAGTTCAACGCCCTAGTTATTCATGAAGAAATTTGCGGCAGGTCTAATCTGTTTCATTTGGTCCACACTGGCTCTTGCCCAGCAGACCCCGAAGCTCGACACTACATCGTTCGTGGTGGTCGGAGAAGGGCTCGCGGCGGGACTTGCGGATTTCGCGTTGCGCGATGTCTACCAGAAGAAAAGCTTCCCGGCCGTCATGGCGCAGCAGATGGGGACGGCGTTTCCGCAACCGCTGATTCAGCCGCCTGGGATCGGCAGCGTTCCGGGTTTTCCGGTGCTGCCCGTTGCAGTCCCCGGGCCTTGGCAGACGTCGGTAAGGAAGCCATTCCCACCCCCGCTGTTCGTTTTCAACCTCGCCGTTCCCGGGCATCACCTCGTGGACGCTGTGAATCTGCGCCCGGTCCCTCCGCTGGTTCAAACGGGCGACCTCAAGCAGACAGTCACCAACCTGATACTGGGCTATCCGGCCATGATTCTTGGCTCGGATAAGCCTCTGTGGACGCAGGCTGAATACGCGGTGGAAATGAATCCAACTCTGGTGCTTGTCGAGTTGGGCTATACGGAGGCGCTGGAAGCGGCCGTGCATGCCAAACCCAATCTAATGCCGGACCCGGGCACCTTCCACACCAATTACGCCAAATTGCTCACGACCTTGCAGTCAACATACGCGCAAATCATTACGACGACGATTCCCGATCCAATAGATACCGCCTATTTCTCCACTGTCGCAGGATCAGCCCAACTAACTGGACGTTCGGCCGGCACCCTGACATCGCGATATGGTTTGAAAACCGGGGACCTGTTGTCGCCGGATGCGCTATTCGAAATCCCGATAGAGACGACGCCTCTTCCGGCGGGGTCGGTGACGAGCGCTGCTACGGCCGCGGAAATCAGCGATCGAGTGCGCGCTTTGAACGCCGAAATCACGACGGTCTCGAAGAACGCCGGCGCTGTCCTTTACGACCTGCATGCCTTATTCGCGCGATTGCGAACTTCAGGCCTGAGCGTAGGCAGTTACTCGCTGACGGCGAATTATCTCGGCGGTTTGTACTCGTTGAGCGGCTCCTACCCCGGTACTACGGTACACGCCCTGATTGCCAATGAAATCCTTACGCTGCTCAATCAGACTTATAAGACCAGTTTTCCGCTAGCGGACCTGACGACTGTCGCGCCCAACGACCCGGCTGTGCGATTCCGTCCCTTTGCGGTTCCGGAGGTAGCCCAATGAAAAACCTTCTGTCGTTCCTCGTAGTATCGATATTCGCTTTGACCGGTGCACTGGCTCAGCCGAGGCTGCCCACGCTACCGTTGCCCGTGCCGCTGCAATTGCCCCCGGGCATGGAGGAGACGCTGACCATTTCCTCTGCCGGGAGCTACCTGGCGGACGCCACGAAAACTCAGGATTGTCCCGATGATAAGGACAACCCGCTGGGTTTGTGCAACAACATCTTATTCGGTGGGTTTACGCTCTTCGCCAGCCCGCTGAAGGGCAGCATCCATATCCGGTTCTTCCCGCCGGTGAACAACATCTCGAAATTCGAGATGTCACACATGTCGGGTTTGATCGGTGAAGATGCGGTCGAGCGGGCGCCCATCCTGTTCCGATACCCGATAAAAGGAATTGAGTTCGTCGATGCGCCCCAACTCACCACGGGTGAATTGAACCTGACGACCGGTATCGTGCAGAACCTGAACTACCGGGCGTTAAGTCTCAACAACAAGTTACGGCAGTACCTGCGCTTGTATCCCGTCATTGCGACGCCGGAATTGGACTTCCCGGGCATTTACGGGACCGCTCTCGCGAGCTTTGATCAGCGTCCCGACGGACTGCTCGATTTTACTTTCTTCGGAGACACGTTTGTCCCCACCGGGAACAATCTTAACGGTCTTCTGGATGACAAGGTCCGGGCGCTCTTGCCGTTCTGCGGCACGGCAGGCGATGTGTGCGGCATGCAGGCTCCGGGAACCGGCCTGCGGCCACGCGTACGCATCACCACGCGCGAGCCCAGCGACCCGCCCTGCGGCGCGAATTGCCCCAAGTTTCCTTTCGGCACAACTCAGGTATTTACTGCCAGCGCATACGCCACGTTGATGGGTGACCGCTTTACTCACGTTGTGATTCCCGAACTGGGAGGCGGGACGATTGGCTGGTCGCATCTTTCGGGTCGGCTCTACGTTCAATTCGGCCCGCAGCACGGCGATCTGGTACCAGTAGTCATCTGGGCGGTCGTGCCCGAAGGCGTGCTCGCCGAGCCGCCGCCTGCCCCCATTCCGGGCTTCGGCATCAATATGATCGGCGTTGATGGAAACGTGATCTTTCCAAAATATAAGTATGTGGCCACGGATCGTGTGTTAGTGAGCGATCCTTTCGATCTTGCCTGTGGCGTGTTTAACGTAAAAACGGGCAAGAGCATCGGCGATCTGGTGTTTCGCGGCTTGCCGTTTCAAACACTGCTCACGCTAGTCCTGGAACTGAACGCCGGACGAATTCCGCAGGATACATTTCGCTTTCAAGGGCCGGCAAACTTTGAGCCGGGCCCGAATGGCTCGCTGGTTTTCCGCTATAACAGCGAAGTTTTCCTGGACTTTTCGACTTTCTTATGGCCGACGCCCGACTACAATCTGGCGCGGGGGTTTCGTGCGCGCGCCAACTCCTACCTCGACCCGTTCGTAAAGTTTCAGGCTACAGCGGGCGGCACTCCGGTCACGGTGGTGAAAACCGGCCAAATCAATGAAACTTCCTCGTTCGGCGATCAGATCAAGCTGAGTTACAGCATTCCCTGTGACATTTCTAATAAGAGTTTCTCGGCTGACTACACGAATTCTTCCACCGAATCGCGCGGTGGGACCTTTCACCTGGAGGCCCTTTCCTCGGTGAGTTGTACGAACGCACGCGGATCCACGGCGAAGCCAGGAGATTCGGACCTCGTCACCTTCGCCGGTTACGGGACCTGGAGCAAAGACAGCGACCGGCACCTGCTTACGGTGCAGGTGAATCAGAGCGCGAACTACTTTATCGTGCAGGTGGACGGCGGATCCGTATCCAACGCCGATTCGATATTGAAAACCGAAACCTCGCCGTAGAAAAATCGAAGGCTGAGGACGACCTATGCGATGCTCCGGAAACACCATCGTAATAATGGGCGGGGCCTCGGGCATTCTGAAGGGTAAGAAGTTCCGCCGGGAAGATGTCGCGAATGCAGTGATGGCGGCTATCGAACACGATACCTGTGAGATCCATCTGGGTATCGTGTTGCCGGCCCTGACGGCGCGCATTGTCACCGATTCAGCCCGCTGAGCGGTCTTACATGGGCCATATGCGACAAATTCCGGCGCGGAAAGGTGGGCCGCCGCGCCCGCTATCACTCAACATACGATCGGGAAGACCAAAATCCAAACGAGAATTCTAAGTTTCAGGAGATACGAAAATGTTCAAACATTTAGCGATTGTCCTCTTGCCGGCTGCGGTCCTCTTCGGCAACAGCCTCTGCGCGCAAGACAATTCGGCTCTCGGATTGTGGAAGAACGTGGAGCCAAACAGAACTCTTCTGTTTCGCGTCACGGAACAAAATGGAGAGCTAACCGGTAAGGTCGAGAAAGTTCTTAAGGGCGGGGTCGAAGACTCCAGCGGGAGGTGCCCGAAGTGCGAGGGCGAGAACAAGGACAAGCCTGTCGTCGGCATGACCATCGTATGGGGCATGCACAAGGAGAGTGACGGCCGCTGGACCGGCGGCAAGATCCTTGATCCCGATACCGGGAAAATCTATGCATGCAAGATCGCGCCGATCGAAGGCGGCAAAAGGCTCAACGTCCGCGGCTCGATCGCATTCCTTGGCAAGACCCAGACCTGGGAGCGCGTACAATAGCTCGTGTAAGCGTTGTGCTAGGATAGCAACCTCATGGCACCCCTGGTCGCAGAAAAGGACGTTGCCGCCATTGCCGCCGCCGTGGATTTGGGGATCTTTCGCGGCAGCCAGCTGCTGAATTGGTGGACCGCTTCCCGGCCCGACCTTGTCCAGTTCAATGCCGGCCTAACGAATGATGGCACGTCCCAGTGCTTTTTCACGACCATGGAACTCGAGGGCAAGCAGAGTTCCGTCATGGGGTGCCTGCAGGCCGCGGTGTACCACTTGCGAACCGGCGGTAATGCCGCGCAAGCCGGCGCCGCTCTCCGCGATTGGCTAGGCAAGCACTTTCTCCAACAGACCACCTGGAAAAGCGCCAACGGTCTTCCGGGAGGATTTCTCTACCGCCCGGCCATGGTGCGTGATGTGGGAGTGGATGCAGCCCGAGCTGTAGAGCCCGATGCGCCGATCGGCATTTTCGACATCGGCACGCGTTACCAGTGGGCCGCGATGCGCTTGGACGTGCTCGATTACATGAAGGCCTTCCCTCCGCGAATCGCGCGCTACGATCGCTTTCTGCGGCGCTTCAACAACGAAGCCGGCTACATGATCTTTCACCCGGCGTTCTTCGTTCCTCCCACCGATCCACCGGCGGGATTTCGAGAAGTGTTCTGCTTCGGCTACGCCGTGGCGCCCTGGATGATCGTCCCCACATTCGTAGCGTTCGGAGCGGGCCGCTTTTACAGCGCGATGAAACAATACCGCTTCTTTGTTCACGACAACGGCGCTCTCAAAATCGAGATTGCTTTTATCGTGGCTCCGCGAACGCAGAAGATTATGAACTTCGGCGGCTGGGATCCGGTTTACAGCACGGTCCGGCTATTGGACCGGCTCACGTTGGGGCGAACCGGTATTGTTCGCGGGGCGCATGATGGCATCGATCACTATGCCATGGGCCATCATGTCCGGGTGCATCAGAATCTGCTGGATGGCCTGCTCCACCTGTTGGAAGAAATGGGTTGGGAACGGGGTTTGGCGCCAGCGAAATTCGGAGCTATGCGCGAAACGCCGCCGTCGAACACCCGGGAAACCGCGGTCGAAGAGATTTCTAAGCGGCTCCCTTAACCATCGATTGTTCGAGCGCGAACGGCAGAATGTGCCCGCGCTTGAGGCTCAAGGCAGCTTCAGATCGCGCCCGTTCAACCAGTTTTTCTTCCAGCTTGCCCTGGTACTTCCAGGTAGACAGGAATCCCGGCACAAACCATTCACAGAACATGAGTCCGTATATCAGTCCATCCTGGAAGGCTGCGCGGATTTGCGCCGGATACTCGATCGCGCTATTTTCAAGCAACCGCGGCATCTCCTGCGAGTTCATCATGGCAAAAGCGAAAGCGATTCCCTGGACCGCCGGATACACATGCTTTTCGGGTAGTGAGGCCGCCTCGTCGATGGCTTTATAAATGCTGATCGTGCTGAATGCGATCAGCCTGCCGTAGCCGTGCGTGATCAGCCGCTGGACCTCGGGCGGGTACGCGGCAAAAAACTTGGCGAAGAAGCCGGTCTTGTCGGGTCCGGGCGGCGCATTCCTCGGGATTAAACCGAGAATGCCGCACATAGTCTTGAAGACCCCAGGTTCGTAAATCCGCAGTGCCGACCCCGAGCCTTCATACGTAAAACCTTGGTAATTCGGGTTGCTTTTGGTCTCTACGATCTCGCGAAGTTTGCCGGTGTCGAAATGGGTGAACTCGGCACTGGCCGCGCCGTATCCCACGTGGGCGATGCCCAGCGACTCGCGGGGGATCTGCGGGTCGTTCAACGTATTATCCGGCAGCCTGAACTTGCCGAAAGTAGTCGCGAAACCTTCGCTCTTCCACAGGCCCTTGACGACTTTGAGCATGCCAAGCTCTCCCGTGGACGCCTCCTGTTGGTACAGGCGCATCCTTTCCTGGAACTCGGTTTGTGGTATGGTCCTGTTGACAGCGCCCGAAGAAACGGTCCTGACGCCGTTCATGCGCCGCCTGGCTAGCGGCAGCAGAGAAATCGAGAGGCCTTTCCCGGATTCCGACATGAGCTTGGGAACAGCATACTACGAATCCCGGGATGGCCGGTTGACACTTATGAATATGCCCTGGGAAACGGTTGCGCTTACCTGATATCTTCGCCCTCGTCCAGCACATTCAGGCTGTTGAGATGGCCCGCATACTGGATTACCTTGCCGCTGGCCGGCCACCGCACCTGCACCGACTGCACGTCTGTCGCATCCATGAGACCGATGTGAGCCAAATACGGCGCGCTGCCGAATCCCGTCCTGGAGTCCATGTCGTAGGTCCTGACGATGTGTTCACCTTTGGCATTGGCGGCGGTCACCTGAATCGCTGCACCCACGCCAAAACGATTGGTCTTACGCCCGCGCAGGCGGATTTTGATCCAGGCGTTTTTAGTGGTGCTCTTGTTCACAAACAACTGGTTGTTCCAGGCGTCGCCCGGCCACATGCCGCCCAGACTCGAATAAATATCCTGCAGCCCGTCGTTGTTGAAATCGAAGAATACGATCCCGTGGCCCTTTTGAACGTTACCCACGCCATATAGCATGGAAATGTTTTCCATACGGCCGGTGCAGGTTGTTCCCGACGATTCGCCCAGGTAAAGGAGATGGGGCATAATGAACCAGCTCTCCGGGCTGCCACTACCGAGGTAAAAATCATAACAACCGTCGTTGTTGATGTCTCCAAACGACGTGCCCATGGTACTGACCGGCATATTTCCTGAAAACAGATCGGACCGGTTCTGAAAAGTGCCGTCTTTCTTTTGAAGGAAAATCTTGTTCGTGAACCGGTGCGAATTTTTCCCGAATATCGCGTTGGCGACGCTACCCGCGGCTACCGACTGGCTCCCCTGAAAAAGATCCGGCCGGCCGTCGTGATCGATGTCGATGAACGCGGTGGTGAAGCCAGGCTCGCTCGAATCAATTAGTGAAGTAGGCTCGAATTTCCGGCCGCCAATGTTCTTGAGCAGCACGCTCGTGTTCCGAGACACGCTGGAAAGAAACAGATCGGGCCATCCATCCCGATCGTAATCTCCGAAAGTGGCGCCGATGAAGATACTGTCGTTGACGATGTCCGATAGCCCGTATTCGGCTGTGCGATCCGCGAACCGTCCGCCGCCGAGGTTGATGAACAGCTTCGATGTCATTGGTTTGCGGGCAAGCAGACCGCCCACGAACGGGAGCCGCTGTGCGAACTGCGCCACAAACAGATCGAGCTTTCCATCATTATTGACGTCCGCCCAAGCAGTAACGCACGTGTAAACGGCTTCATCATCGGTGGGCTCCCTTGCCAGCAGTCCGGACGAGAGCGTCGCGTCGGTGAACTTTCCATTCCCATCGTTGTGCATCAGGGCAAGACGCTGAAATGGGCGGGAGATGAGCAGGTCCATCCGTCCGTCGTTATCGTAATCGGCCGCCGTGATCATGTAAGCCTGCGTGATCTTTTCAAGACCCGACTCGGCGCTCTTGTCGATGAACCGAACGCCATGATCGTTTTCGTAATAACGGGTCCCGCTGAAGGTCCCGCCGGTGACGATATCAAGCCAGCCATCGCCATTGAAATCCTCGACAGCAACGCCCTTGCCGGCATCGAAGGTATTGACGCCCAGTTCCTTCGCCTGATCTTCGAGCAATAGATCGGGATGCGCAGCGCGCGCGGCGTCCCGGCCCTTGCCATAAAACGCATCGATGAATGGGGTATTGATGCGATATCGCGCAGGGACGCCCTCGGGGAAACGATCGATGGTCATATAACAAAAATTCAACAGCCACCGGTAGAGCGAATTTGGCGGGTCATACTGGTCCAACAGGCGTTCCAGGACTTTGGCAGCCGATTCCGACCATTGCTTCTGCTCGTGAAACCGCGTGAGAGGCAGCGAGCAAGCAAACGGCGAAACGGCATCGGGGTGTGGATCACTCATCACGTGAGGGGCCATCGCCGCGCTGGCACTTTGCATCTGAGTCAGGCAGTTTTGGGCTTCCGCAGCCCTCATGTAGCCCATGGCGAGCCAGAAGAGTTTCTCCTCCGTCTCGCCCTTCCGTGCGATGTCGTCCTTTATTTCCGCGATCGCTTCCTGAAAACGCCCTTCGTGAAAATCGAGCAGACCTTTCTCGAATTCGGATGCAGTCCGCGAGCCGTGAGCCTTCCGTGAAGCCTCTTCCAGATCGTACATGTTTGTGGCGGGGTTCAGCCTGAGTTGCTCGTAAAAGCGCGCGTAGTAGTAGAAAAATGCGTATTTGGCTTTGAATTCGGACCACGAGCTGTGGCGGAAATCGTTGACGAGGTCGGATGTGAATCCGTGATACGCAATGCTCAAGTACGCTGCCGAGCAGACCACCACGCCCAGGCATACGAGGAAAGCACCTAACACGAGCTTGAGGAATTTTATGGCGACCTCCACCAGTTAAGGCGCACGAAGATCGTGCATAACGACAGAATGCGGGCCTAGCGATATGCCGTAACGCCCAAGTGTAGGGCAGCGCCGCACGGGCTGTCAAACAATCCGTGCTTTGTGCTATCTGTGGAAAGCCGAGGGACATTGCGTCGGGAGGCGTTAGCGTCCGAGGCGCGATAGTAGAAAGCCTTCAGCACTCCCCGGCTGCTACTTTTGCTTCAAGGCCTCAGCGTCGATGTCGATGAACACTTCATCGCCTACGACGATGCCGCCCCGGTCAAGCACCGAGTTCCAGCTGACACCGAAATCGTGACGGTTGATGCTGGTGGTGGCGAGAAAACCGGCGCGCGTGATCGGACCTTTATCGACGCCGTCTTCCCAGTAGGGGGTCTCCCACTGGCCGAGATACGTGACTTCCAGCGTGACCGGGCGCGCAACTCCTCGGATCGTGACGTTGCCCGAAGCTCGGTAATGATTGGCTCCGTCCTGACGCACCAACGAGCTTTCAAATAAAATTTGCGGAGAATGCGCCACGTCGAGAAAATCAGCGCTCTTCAGGTGTGCGTCGCGGGCAGGCTCGCCAGTCCACAACTGAGTCGCATCGATGACCGCGCGGACCGAACTCCGCGTAGGGTCGTCGGGATCAAATTCCATGCTCCCTTTCACATTCTTAAAGTGCCCGCGCACCCAAGTCACCATCATGTGGCGCGCGCGGAACCCGGCAGCGGTATGTCCTGGTTCGAAAATCCATTTCGTCATGACTGGACCAGCCTTTCTCAATTTGGATGCCGGACCTTGCCCCGGCGGTGCGAGTTTTTTGCATTATCAGTTGCCGCTGTGATCGGGAAGACCTCTCGATGGCATAGCGCAAGGTGATCCTGGGATCGCCGAACCGTGGGCTATCAGGTATCGATCCAGCCGCGCCGCGTCCGACTTGCCGGCCTCACGCAAGAGCCAGTCACAGGCTTTATGGATCAAATCGTGGACTTTTCCCGGAGCTTTGAAGAATGATCTCCGCCGCGCCTTGACGCGCAGGTCGGCAGCTTCTCGCGGAACCCGGAGGAGCGTACAGCTGCCGAGAGGTCATCGTCCTTGCACTCTATACTAAATTGCGATGGAACGAATGCTCCGATCGTCCTCGTTGCGGCATGGAACGTTCCAGGCGGAAATGTGTGCCGTGTAGCCGTGGACAACGTTTTGCAGCTCAATCCGAAC
The DNA here is from genome assembly GCA_035577325.1 of Bryobacteraceae bacterium. Classification (GTDB taxonomy): domain Bacteria; phylum Acidobacteriota; class Terriglobia; order Bryobacterales; family Bryobacteraceae; genus QHXW01. The sequence continues at coordinate 10,911 of DATLVQ010000891.1, forward strand.
GGCCTGTATTGCGCGGCGGGGGATTTCTACGTCGATCCCTGGAACCCGGCCGATCGCGCCGTGATTACGCATGCGCATGTGGACCATCTGTGCGCGGGCTCGAAAAGCTACCTTTGCGCGCGGCCGTGCGAAGTATTGTTGCGTGCGCGCGTAGGCGTCGAAGGCTCCATCGAGTCGCTCGCCTACGGTGAGGCGCGGCATATCAACGGCGTTAGCGTGTCGTTGCATCCTGCGGGCCACATTCTGGGATCGGCGCAAGTGCGGATCGAGTATCAAGGACAAGTCTGGGTGGTGTCCGGCGACTATAAGCTGGCGCCCGATCCGACTTGCATAGGTTTCGAGCCGGTGCATTGCCACATATTCGTCACAGAATCCACTTTCGGATTACCGATTTTTCGATGGCCGGAGCCGGGCGAGGCGCTTGCTGAAATCAACGGCTGGTGGCGCGGGAACCAGCAAGCCGGCAAAGCCAGCGTGCTGTTTGCATATCCGCTCGGCAAGGCCCAGCGTGTGCTAGCCGGCATCGATAACACGATCGGGCCCATCTATACCCACGGCGCGGTTGAGCAGTACAACGTCATCTACCGCGCGAGCGGTATCGCGTTGCCCGCAACACGGTACGCGCGTTCGGTTCCGCCGAAAACCGATTGGACGCGCGCCCTGATCTTGGCGCCGCCGATGGGCAAGACCTCTCCGTGGTTGCGGCGATTCGGCGATTTTTCGGCCGGCATGGCATCGGGGTGGATGCGCATCCGCGGCACGCGGCGGCGGCGTTCGATGGATCGGGGCTTCGTGCTTTCGGATCACGCCGACTGGCCCGCTTTGCTGAGCACGACTCGCAACTCGGGCGCGGAACGGGTTTGGGTGACGCACGGTTATCGCGCGCCGCTTGCGCGTTGGCTGTCGGAAAACGGTCTGGAGGCCGACGCCATCGAGACACGGTTCCAGGGCGAGCAGGATGCAGACGTCGCGGGCGAGGCGGAAGCATGAAAGCCTTCGCCGATCTCTATGCCGCACTCGACGAAACCACGAAGACCAACGAAAAAATCGCGGCGATGTCACGCTACTTCGGCTCTGCGCCTGCCGAGGATGTCGCCTGGGCGGTTCACTTCTTGATCGGACGCCGGCCCAAGCGGCTCATTCCCACCCGCGATCTGGTGTCGTGGGCCGTCGAAGAGGCGGAAATTCCAGAATGGCTTTTCGGCGAATGCTATCAGGCAGTCGGCGATCTGGCCGAAACCATCGCGCTGCTGCTGCCGCCGGCCAGCGCCACGACCGACCAGCCGCTTCGTTACTGGGCGGAGGAGCGCCTGCTGCCAATGCGCGAGTGGGATGACGCCGCACGCCGTGAATCGATGGTCGAGGCCTGGCGTGCCATGAGTGATCGCCAGCGCTTCGCCTGGAACAAGCTGATCACGGGAGAATTTCGCGTGGGCGTTTCGCAGAACCTGGTGGTGCGCGCGCTAGCGGAGGCGAGCGGCGTCGAAGCGAACGTGCTGGCGCACCGCCTGATGGGCGACTGGCAGCCGACTCCGGATTTCGCCACCCGGATGCTGGCCAAGGAAACTGGCGATGCCGATGTCAGCCGGCCTTATCCGTTCTGCCTGGCGTATCCGCTCGAAGGCGAAGTCGAAAGCTTGGGTGATGTGCAGGACTGGCAGATCGAATGGAAATGGGACGGCATCCGCTCGCAATTAATCCGGCGCCAGTGGCGGACGTTTCTCTGGTCGCGCGGCGAAGAGGTGATTACGGACCGGTTTCCCGAACTGGCGGCGGCTGGCGGGCTTTTACCCGAAGGCACGGTGCTCGATGGCGAAGTGCTGCCGTGGAAAGACGGCGCACCGCTTCCATTCACGCAAATGCAGCGCCGCATCGGACGCAAAGAACTGGGCGGGAAGATTCTGGCCGAAGTACCGGTGGTTCTGGTAGCGTTCGACCTCTTGGAACATAACCGCGAAGATGTCCGCGAGCGGCCGCTCGAATGGCGGCGCGCGGAACTGGAACGCATTGTGGCTGCCGCCGGGCCCGAGAGCCATCTGGTGGCGTCACCGCTGGTCGCGGGTGTGTCATGGGACGAGCTCAAGAGCACGCGCGAGCAGGCGCGGTCGCGCGGCGTCGAAGGCTTCATGCTGAAGCGGCGCGGCTCACCCTATCGTGTGGGGCGCAGGGTTGGCGATTGGTGGAAGTGGAAGATCAATCCGTACTCAGTGGACGCGGTACTGATTTATGCGCAACCGGGCAGTGGGCGGCGCGCCAGCCTGTTCACCGATTACACGTTCGGCGTTTGGGATCAAGGCGAGCTGGTACCATTCGCTAAAGCGTATTCCGGGCTGACGGACGACGAAATCCGCCAGGTGGACGCTTTCGTCCGCAACAACACGATCGAAAAATTCGGCCCGGTACGGCGCGTGAAGCCCGAGCTGGTGTTCGAGCTGGCATTTGAAGCCATCCAGCGATCGTCGCGGCACCGGTCCGGCATCGCCGTGCGCTTCCCGCGCATGGCGCGCTGGCGTACCGACAAGAAGGCCGCGGACGCCGACAGCATTGAGACCATCCGCGCATTATTGCCGCCGGGGCCGTAAACGCGCTATGTTCGGGCGGGAATGCCCTCGGTAAACATTGTCGGTGGAGGACTCGCTGGTCTCGCGGCGGCGGCCGCTCTGGGCTCGGCCGGTTTCAATGTCGACCTGTTCGAATCGCGGGCGTTTCTCGGCGGGCGCGCGACTTCGTTTCCGGTTTCGCCGGGCGAAGACAATTCCGAGCTGATCGATAATTGCCAGCACGTGCTGTTGCGCTGCTGCGTCAACCTGCTCGATTTCTACGCGCGGTTGGGCGTAGCGGATCGCATCCGTTTCTATCGCGAGTATTATTTCCTCGAGCCAGGCGGGCGTCTTTCGAAGCTGGCACGCGGGGGGATGCCGGCGCCTTTGCATCTAACCTATTCATTCCTGCGCATGCGCTGCCTTGGCACATCCGACAAGCTTGCCATCGCGCGCGGCATGGTGGCGTTGATGCGGGAACGCGGACGCCGAAAGGACCTGGAGCACATCACCATGCTCGATTGGCTGCGTGAAAAGAAGCAGACGCCGCGCGCCATCGATCGCTTCTGGCGGCAGGTGCTGGTCAGCGCGGTGAACGAAGAGCTGGACCGCATGGCAGCCCTGCATGGATTCCAGGTGTTCTGGCTGGGCATGCTGGCCCGCGCAGACGCATACGAAATGGGCGTTCCCGAAGTGCCGCTCGGCGAACTATACAGCGTTGAGGCCTGGCGTAAACTGGGCGCGGTGCATCTTCATACGCGCACGCCGGTGGAGCGCATGATTTTCCGTGAGGGTACTGCGTGCGGCGTGCAAATCCCCGGCGGCAGCGTCCACCCGGCCGACTACCAGATCTGCGCCGTGCCGTTCGAGCGGCTGGGTGCGCTGGCGCCGGAACTGGGCGTTGATACCGCGCCGTTCGAGCACTCGCCTATCACCGGCATTCATGTATGGTTAGACCGTCCCGTGACGGAGCTGCCGCACGCCGCGCTCGTCGACCGCACCATTCAATGGATGTTCAACAAGAGCGAGGGCCGCTACTTGCAGTTTGTCGTGAGCGCGTCACGCACTCTTGTCGAGATGCCGCGCGCGGATGTTATCGCGCTCGCCCTGCGCGAGGCTGCGGAGTTCTTTCCGCGGATTCGTGATGCCAAGGTGGAGCGCGCCCATGTCATAAAAGAGGTGCGAGCGACTTATTCGGCGCGGCCGGGAATGGAATCCGCACGTCCGGAGGCTCGAACCAGAGCACCCAACGTTTTCCTGGCGGGAGATTGGACACGCTCCGGTTGGCCGGCAACCATGGAAGGCGCGGTACGCAGCGGCTACCGGGCTGCCGAGGCGGCTGCCGCCGCGGCGGCGCAGCCGGCACGTTTCCTGCTTCCGGACATTGCGTGAACGTGCACCGATCTTTGAGATAATCAGAAGCATGCGTATTCGTCTTCTCTTGTCCGCCGGCATTATCGCGCTTGCGACCACGCTTCTGGCCGCCGCGGACATGACCACACTCACCATAGAAGTCAAATCACTGAGCGACCATCCGGTTGAACGCGCCAGCGTGATTGTGAAATTCGTGAAGGGCCGGGACAAAATGAAGCTGGGCAAGAAAATCCTGAAGACGTGGGAAACGCGCACCAACCAGGAAGGAGTTGCCAAGATTCCGCCCATCCCGCAGGGAACCATCCAGGTGCAGGTCATCGCCAAGGGGTACCAGACCTTCGGCCAGATCTTCGACATCGACAACGAAGCCAAAACCATCGAAGTGAAGCTCAACCCGCCACAGTCGCAGTATTCTTCGCATCAATAGCCGCAACCCAAGCGAAAACGGCAAGACCGTGCAGTTCCCAGAGCCGGACGCGTCACTTCCTTGGCGCCACAGATTGAGCGCGGCTCAGGGGTTTGGTGCTGCATGAAAGGGTGATTTCAGGCACTACCCAGGGTTTGGTGCTGCCTGAAAGGTGCGTTGTTGGAATGTGAAATGATAAGACCATGAAACCGCGTAGGCCGACAATCAAAGATTCGACACAAATATTACGCGGCGATGGCGCGAAGCGCAAGAGTCAACAGGTTGCAGCCCGAGCCGCACGTAAGGCAGCCAGAAAGAGAGCTAGAGGAGCCGTAGCAGCTTCGCCTACTCCAGCAATTCCGCCAGATCCCATACGTGATCCGTAATCTTTGCTTCCATTGCGGGTGTCACGCGGGGATGATGTTTTTGAGTGCCTGCAATGATGGGCGGTAGGATTGCATGCTCCCATGGTGCGGTCAACTGCGAGGAAAATCAACCGCTCGCTGTTTCGCGTTAAACGCACCTTTCAGGCAGCACCCAGGGTTTGCTCGCGTGCCTCGTCGCGTGGTATAGAGAGAACCTACCGTCTTGCGCTTCAGACGACCCTTTAGGCTATGTCCTACCGTGTACTGATTGTCGAGGACCATAAAATCATGCGGGATGGCATTAAAGCCCTGCTCGATCGCAGCGCTGAATTTACCATCGTCGGCGATGTGGAAACCGGTATCGAGGCGATTCAAAGCTGCACCGAGATCCATCCGGATATCGTTTTGATGGACATCGGCCTTCCGGGGCTCAACGGCGTCGATAGCACGGCCGAGTTGCTGCGCCATTGCCCCTCCACCAGAGTGATCATGCTTTCGATGTACGACGACGAGGACTCGGTCGTCAGTTCCATCCGCGCCGGCGCGCGCGGCTACGTGGTCAAGCAGGCCTCGTCGGCGGAATTGCTCGACGCGCTGCGGGCCGTAGCGCGGGGTAGTTCGTACCTGAGCCCGCACGTGTCGGAGCGGCTGCTGTCGCGCATTCGCCGTGGTGAGGCGGAGAGCATGAGCCGCCATCCATTGCTTGCACAACTCACTCCACGTGAATTTCAGGTGCTCGGGTTGATCATCGAGGGCAAAGCCAGCAAAGAAATTGCCGTGATCCTGAACCTCGGAGTGGAAACCGTGCGGAGCTACCGCAAAACGATGATGAAGAAGCTCGGCGTCAATAACGTGGCTGGCCTCATTCGTGTGGCGCTGGCCGCCGGGCTGGCCGGCAAGATTCAGCAGGGCGCGCCGAGAAACTGACTAGGCGTGCTTCCGGTCCGCAGCAAACCCCCTGTGCGCCATCTGCGGTAACATGCATAAACGGGAGCCTTTATGAACCGACGACATTTTTTGATGGGTACGGCTGCGGTCGCTGCCATGCGTTCCAGCAGCCTTGCCAGCGCCAACGACACCGTCCGCGTAGCCTGCGTGGGCGTACGCGGCCAAGGTCGCGCGCACATCGGGCATTACGCCAGGATGGACAATGTCGAGATCGCGGCGATTTGCGACATTGACGAATCCGTCCTCAATCAGCGCGTTAACGACGTGGAGAAACTGGGCAAGAAACGGCCCGCCGCTTTCACCGACCTGCGAAAAGTACTGGAAGACAAATCCATCGATGTGATTTCCATCGCCACCCCCAACCACAACCACACGCTGCAAGCAGTCTGGGGTTGCCAGGCGGGCAAAGACGTCTACGTCGAGAAGCCCTGCTCGCACGACATGTTCGAGGCCAGGCAGATCGTGGCCGCGGCGCAGAAGTACAACCGCATTGTGCAGCACGGCACCAATTGCCGGTCCGGCGTGGCGCGCGAAGCCGTCGACAAGATCCGCGCGGGGCTGATCGGCGATGTCTACATGTCGCGCGGATTGTGCATCAAGTGGCGCGACACCATCGGCCGCAAGCCGGTCGAACCGGTGCCGCCAGGCGTGCATTATGATCTGTGGCAGGGCCCGGCGCAGGAGCATCCCTTCACGCGTAACCGTTTCCATTACAACTTTCACTTCTTTTGGGATTACGGCAATGGCGACCTCGGCAACCAGGGCATTCATCAGGTGGACATGGCGCGCTGGGGCCTGGGCGTCAAATATCCGACCAAGGTAAGCGCCATGGGCGGGCACTTCATGTTCGATGACGACCAGGAGACGCCCAACGACATCACTTGCATGTTCGAATTCGACGACAATGGCAAGAAAAAGTTCATGAACTTCGAAGTCCGCCACTGGATGAGCAATCACGAAGGCGGCTTGAACGAAGGCACTAAAGACTCCAACACCATCGGGGCCATCTTCTACGGCTCCAAGGGTTATATGGTGGTGAGCGACGAAGACCACGGCACCTACGCCACGTATCTGGGACGCGAGCAGCAGCCCGGGCCGTCCGGCAAGGAAATGGGCAATAACTGGGCCAATTTCATTGAGGCCGTGCGCAGCCGCAAGCACTCCGACCTGAATGCGCCCATCGAAGAAGGGGCGATCTCCACCACGCTCGTGCACCTGGCGAATATCTCGTATCGCCTGGGCCGCACGCTCTATTTCGACGAAGCAACATACTCCTGTAAGGGTGACCGCGAAGCCAACGCCATGTTCAAGCGCGACTACCGCAAGCCCTTCGTGGTTCCGGACCAGGTGTAGGGACCGCCGATTTCAGGCCGCGGATGAACGCGAATCAACGCGGATATGGATTACGCTGTCCTCCGTGGGCGTTTTAGTGCCTGTCGCAACGAGAAGGCGGCATAAACCGCTTTCTTTGGTCGCGCCGCGGCAATGCGGTACTGAGCCGCGCGCGTAGTAACCGGTCTTTTACCCCTGCTAATGAATTCCGTGCTACACGCCTTGCGCCGATACGGCCGCTCTAGACCGCACATGTCCTAAATCCCGCGAAAATATCGCGTCTTTCTTTAGTGAAATAATTGCGCCACGTGTTGCGGATAAGGCGGGAGCGGGTGGCCCAGCAGCCGCCGCGCAGTACTTTCCGCTCGCTGCCGAACCACGGCTCGGAATATTCCTTGTAAGGATCCACGACGAAGCCGGGATACGGCAGGAAGTCCGACGCGGTCCATTCCCACACATTGCCGATCATCTGCCGGCAGCCGAACACGCTGTCGCCGTCGGGCAGCGCGGCCGCCGGGACGCATCCGGTGCCGCGTGCATCCAGATGGGCCCGCTCTGGCGTCGGCGCTTCGCTGCCCCACGGAAATTTTCGCTTGCGCTCGAGCCCCGTCGCGGCCAGCTCCCATTCGGCCTCGGTAGGCAGCCGCCGCTTGGCCCAGCCGCAATAAGCCTCCGCCTCGTACCAGTTGACGTGAATCACGGGCTGATCCGCCGCCAGCGCCACGGTCTGATCGAAGTGGCGTACCATCCAGCGGCCGCCTTCAGCCAGCCAATAGACCGGCATCGACGCTTTCTCCTTCTGCCGCCACTGCCATCCCTCTTCGCTCCAGAACTTTTTGTCGTGGTAGCCGCCGTCATCTACGAAAGCCGCGAATTGGGCATTGGTGACGGGCGTACGCGCGATGGCGAAGGGAGCCAACTCATGGGGGTGCGCCCACTTTTCGTTGTCGAAAACGAAAAACGCGCCCGGCTCCGCCCCCAGGTCGTACCGCCCGCCCGGTACGAACACATCTTCGTCGGAAACGTCGTCGATCAGGTCCGGCGCGCTGGCCGGCACGTCGGCGGAAAACTTTGGCGCGGGATAACCCATCGTCTGACGCGTGTAGGTAAATGCCTCGCCGTGCATATCTTCGTGCATGGCCACGAGCCAGTGAAAGTAAGAGTCGTCCGGGCCAGCGTCACCCTGGCTGAGCTTTTCGAGCACGCGGTCGAGCACCTGTTCCATATAGGCCAGCGTCTCGCCCCGCGATGGCAGCGTCAGCTCCCAGCGAGTATTGTGGGCCACGGCCGCCGAATCCCAGAACGAATCCGCGTCCCGCCTGATGGGTTCCATATCGCGCAAGTGCCGCAGCGCCCATCGTTCCTGGAACCACGCGATATGTCCCATCTCCCAAATCAGTGGATTGACAATGTCCATGCATGGAACCCGCATCTGCTCATCGGACAGATCGGCCACCAGCGCGAGCGTGCGCTGGCGCGCGTCGGTGAGCATGGCAATCAGGTCGGCTGTGCGCATACTACGCTGCGCGGCGGCAGCGTTCAATTGTATGATGCGGCAGAAAGATGTTGATCCGCATGGTGTGTCCCGCGCCTCCAGGAAGCCTTTATGGTAACAGGGTGTCAGCCGAGCGCTGGGCGCGCATGCTGCGATCCCTGGGGCATCGCGTCACGATTGCCACCGGCTATGAAGATGAAGAATGCGATGCTCTGATCGCCCTGCACGCGCGTCGCAGCGCCGAAGCCGTATTCCGGTTTCGCCGCCGATTTCCCGAAGCACCGCTCATCGTGGCATTGACCGGAACCGATTTATACCGCGACATCCACCGCTCGCCGAGGGCGCGGCGCGCGCTTGAAGCCGCGGACCGGTTCGTGGCCCTGCAGCCCCTGGCCGCGGACGAACTGGCGCCGCACTTGCGCCGGAAGCTTCGCGTCATTTACCAGTCGGCCGATCCAACCCGCCGACACGTCCGGCGCGCGCGCGACTTCTTCGACGTTTGCGTGGCCGGACACCTGCGCGCTGTTAAAGACCCGTTTCGTTCGGCCTATGCCGCGCGCCGGTTGCCCATGGACTCCCGCATTCGCGTGCTGCATGCCGGCGGAGCCATGGCGCCGGCCATGGCGAAAAAGGCTTTCGCCGAGCAGGCACGCAACGCCCGCTACCGATGGCTAGGTCCGCTCAGCCGCGCGCGCACGCGTCGCCTAATCGCTCAGAGCAACATTCTGGTCCTCAGCTCGCGCATGGAAGGCGGAGCCAACGTGATCTCCGAGGCCGTGGTGGATGGAACGCCGGTGCTCGCCTCGCGTATTCCCGGTTCCATTGGACTGCTCGGTGAGCACTATCCCGGTTATTTTCCGGTCGGCGATACGGACGCTCTCGCCCGCTTGCTGGCGCGCGCGGAGTCCGATAGCGCTTTCTACCGCCACCTGCGGTCGCACATCAAGCGCCTGGCGCCCTTGTTTCGCCCCGCCACGGAGCGCGCGCGATGGAAGGACCTGTTAAGCGAGTTTGCCCGTCAGACCCGGAAGTAATCCGCGCGCCAAGTGACGACCGCCTGCTTGATTTCCTTCGGGCTCATGCCGCCGCCAAGCGCCTTCTCGGCCAACGCCGGCACTTCTCCGTCGCAGGCAAATCTTAGCGCCACCAGCTGCGCTTCGGTGAGATCGGCGATCCGGCTGCGTAACGCCGGCGGCAACAATTGCATCAGACGCAGCCGTTCTTCCAAACGAATGACGCGGTCCTGTACCTTAAGCGGATACACTCGCAGCTTCAGCACGGCCACGACGAAGGCCACCGAAAGGATGACAAACCAGCCCGCCATCAGGCTGGGGGCCTTAATCAGATTCCAGATCGCCACCAGCACATTGATTAGCGCGACCGGCGCAGCGAAAAAATGATAAATGGGATCCCACCGGGTGTGATTCGCGTAGGTTTGCGTCGTTTGTCCAGCCATCGTAAGCTCCTCTTAGGTTTCAATTCCCTGAAATGTTTTCACGCAGACCGGGGCCAACTGCATGACATTAGTGCGTGGCCGTGAGCTGCGGCGGTATCGCGCCCCGAACCGTATCCATCTGTTTTTCGTACTGGGGGAATTATCCTACGAAGGACTGCCGTTTGGGTGTGAAATCAGAAGCGCGCGGTGACGGGCCGGGCAAATCTGACGCCTATCCGGTAGAACAGGCCCTTCCGTTTGCAGTAGCGCACATAGGCTCCGCCCACCAGCAGGCCCACGCGGGAATGCATTTCTACGAATGACTGTTCGCGGATGGGAAACAACGACTCGATCATGGCGCCTGCCCCGCTTACGTTCGCCGTCCTGACCCACATCTTGTGGCCATGCACTGAAAGCGTGACCCAGCAGTGGATGGGAACCCGGTCGTAAGCTCTGGCGACTCGATTGGCCATAGCGATGAACTCGCTTCGACTGTAAGGCGGAAGGCTTGACAAAACAATCGAGAGAAGACCCGATCCGAATTCATATCTGGCTCAAAAGGTTAGAGATAGGGCCGTAAAAAATCCCGGTGTGCCCGTTTTGCAGCCTGTGTTTTGCTCTGCGGGAGTTGGGCTGAGGCTTTGAAAAACAACCACAAGTGCGAAGGAAAACTAGCCATGCATAATGCGAAACAGGCCACGACATGGTTACGGACCGCTTTCCGCATCGGGGTCGCCTTCTTCGGGAAGCATTAAACACTACAAGACGGGAACCGCGGTTTACGCTGCGCCCTTCAATACCTCGCGAATACGGCGTGCCACGATCTGCGCCTCGCCTGGCTGCATCATCCAGACAGCAACTTCGATACCTTGCGGGGCACCCGGCCGCAATTCAATTGACGGGTTACCTTCGAGCAGCTTCTTGGTGGCCTCGGCGGCAGTAATCTTGAGCTGGCTTTCGTCCCAGGTGATGCGCAGGTGGGGCACGGAGTTCGAGATCTCGGGCACGAAGCGCTCGGCCTTCACACTGCTGACCGGGCCCACCGAATCGGCAATGGTCTTGACGCGGCCTTCCCAGTCGCGCCATTCCGCCTCGTGGTCCTTCTTGAGGTACGCCTCGACCGCCGCCATCATGCCCACCAGCTCTTCCTTGTTGACCTTCATGCCGCGGCCAATGGCGTCGCTGTTGGGCGATGCGTTCATGCGCGCCGCGTGGATCAGGTCCTTGCGGCCCAGCAGCAGGCCCGCGCTCTGCGGTCCGCGAATGCCCTTACCGCCGGAGAACGTCACCAGGTCGAAACCCATCTTGATGTAGTCGGAGAGATGGCTGACGGGTGGAACGTCGGCTGCCGCGTCGTTGAATGTGGGGATGCCG
>DATLVQ010000892.1:0-8073 GCA_035577325.1 Bryobacteraceae bacterium
GACCGCGTGCTGAAAACGCAGGAGTCTCTGCTGGTGCGCGATACGCTGCTCGATGACGCATTCAAACAACGGCAAAGCATCGTTGGACAGCGCGTCCGGACCTTCATGGCCGCGCCGCTGCAAACCAAAGACCGCATCATCGGGCTCATCTATGTGGATTCGCCGTCGCTTACGCGCGTGTTCACCAAGGACGATCTCAATCTGCTTACGGTGATGGCCAATATCGCCGCCGTGCGCATCGAGCACGCGCGGCTGGCCGAAATCGAGAACCAGGAGCGCCTGATGGCCCACGAGCTGGGCCAGGCGGCGGAAATCCAGCGGAGATTTTTGCCGGCGCAGGCGCCCGACGTGCCGGGTCTCGACCTTTCGGGACATAATGCACCCTGCCGCACGGTGGGCGGCGATTATTTCGACTTCTTCCCGTATCCGGGCGGCCGCGTGGCCATGGTGCTCGGCGATGTCTCGGGGAAAGGCATGCCGGCCTCCCTGTTGATGATGCAATTTCAGGCGCGCGTGCAACTGCTCATCGAAGAGCCGGAGAGCCTGGCGGCGGTTATCACGCGGCTGAACCGTCTCACCGCCACCAACCTTCCCAGCAATCGTTTCATCACATTTTTCATGTGCCTGGTAGACGGCACGTCGGGCGAGCTGGTATTTGCCAATGCCGGCCACAATCCTCCGCTCCTGTTGCGCGCCGGCGGCGCAGTGCAGTGGCTCGAGGACGGTGGCTGCCCACTCGGCATCATACCCACGATGCAGTATGACGAAGCGCGCGAGCGCCTCAATCCCGGTGATGTGCTGGTCGTCTTCAGCGACGGAGTTACTGACGCTTCAAATCCGCAAGGCGACGATTTCGGCGGGGAGCGTTTGGCGAAAGTCGTCGGCGATCACCGCCGAGAATCCGCGGCCGCGATCCTCGATGCCGTGAACCACGCCATCACCGACTGGGCAGCCGGCACGCCCCTGCCCGACGATCTCACGTTGCTGGTCGCCAGGCGGACGGGATAAGACCATTTGCCCCGGGCTCGGTTCGCATGAGCCAGCGTTTTTCATCCCCCACCAGCCGGTTGATGACCGGCCTCGCCGTCACTTTGGCCGTCGTCGGGCTGTTTTCCTGGAACGCGCTCCGCCAAATTGCGGGGCTGCGTGATCTCCAAACCAAGCTCATCGATCGCAACCGCCGCGACTCGCTCCAGCTGCTGCGCATCCAGAACAACTTGAACTCGCTGGGCCAGGCCCTGCGCGACATGGTAAACGGCGATGAGCCGTATGGGCTCGATGCCTATCGTGGCCAGTTCACACGCATACGGTCGGATCTGGAAGATGCCCTGGCCCTCGAAGACGCGCTGGCGCCGGCGGAGCGCAGCCCGGACCGGCGTGTCTACTTCACGCGGTCGGTTGCCCAGTTCTGGACGTCGGCGGAGCAGTTGTTTTCGCTCGCCGCGAGCGGCCATGAGCCGCAGGCGCGCAATCTGATTCGCACTTCGCTCGAGCCGCAACTGGCGGGAATCACATCGGCCGTAGCGCGGCTGCTGGTGCAGAACAATGAAACTGAAGAGCGCGCCACCGCGCGCATTCAGGGCATTTATACCGGCGTCGAGCGCAACGTCTATTTCTTCCTCACCGCCGCCCTCATCGCCATCGTGTTCACCAGTCTCTATCTGATCCGCTCCAATCGCCGGCTGTTTGAACGGCTCAGTTATCTCTCGGCCCAGCGCAGCGATCTGGCGCGTAAGCTAATCGGTATGCAGGAGGAGGTTCTGCGTTCCATCTCGCGCGAGCTGCACGACGAGTTTGGCCAGATCCTCACCGCCATCGGAGCCATGCTGGCGCGCGCGGCTAAGCAGGATGTCCCGCCGTCGTTCCGCGAGAGCTTGCAGGAGGTTCGCGAGATTGCGCAGGCCACGCTCGATAAGACGCGAAGCCTTTACCAGTCGCTGCATCCGGCCATCCTTGACGATGGCGGCCTGGAACAGGCGCTCACCTGGTACCTGCCGGTGTTCGAGAAGCAGAACGGCATCCAAGTGCAATATCAGAAGACCGGCACTAGCCCGGTGGTGGCCGATGGTGTCGCCATCCATGTGTATCGCGTTTTGCAGGAGGCGCTCAATAATCTGGCCAAGCATTCGAAGTCCCCGGTCGCGTGGGTGCGCGTCGATTTCTTGCCCGACCGCCTGCACCTCGAAGTCGAGGACCGGGGCATAGGGCTACCTGTCGGCCGGAGCACGAGTGCGCGCCGGGGCATCGGCATGGTGGCGATGCGTGAGCGCGCCGAGTTGCTTCGCGGTAAGATCGAGTTTCTACGCCCGCCGGAAGGCGGCACGCTGGTCCGGCTGGATGTTCCGCTGACGCCGGCGGGTTCCGCCGAATGACCCGGGAGCGCCGCTCCGGTTCGCGGCGGCCGTTTTTTCGCGGGCGCACGCCCGCCTGGATGGTATTCGCATGAGTGAGATCTCGGTTCTGCTGGTAGACGACCACAGCCTGGTCCGCAAGGGCTTCCGCCGCATACTCGACGACGATCCCGAAATTCGCGTGGTCGGCGAAGCCGCTGACGGCACCGAGGCCGTGAAGCTCGCGCAGGAACTCAGGCCGCGCGTCATTGTAATGGACATGGCCATGCCTGGACTCAATGGCATGCAGGCTAGCATCGAAATTCTGAAGATCCTGCCCGCAACCGCCATCCTCATGCTCAGCATGTACTCGGAGGAAAATTACGTCCGCAACGCGCTCGAGGCGGGCGCCAAGGGCTACATTCTCAAGAATGCGATGGATATCGATCTCGCCGCCGCTATCAAGCAGGTGGCCGCCGGCCAGAAAGTCATCGCCCCGGGTCTGCTATCCTCCACCCCCGAGCCCAATGCCGAAGACGGCAAGCTCACCAACCGGGAAAAACAGATTCTGCAGTTGATCGCTGAAGGCAAGTCCAACAAGGAGATTGCCGCGTTGCTCGATCTGAGCGTAAACACCGTCTCCGTTCATCGGGCCAATCTTATGGAAGCGCTCGGCATCCATCGCACGGCCGAGCTGGTCCTCTACGCCGTGCGCAAAGGCTTGGTCCATATTCCGTGACCCGCAGGGATCTCCTTCTTGGCAGTCCGCTGCTGTTGGGTGCAAGCCGGATGGCCGCGAATGCGAAGCCTGGGCTTCCTGTGCGCTTCGTCGAAGTCACTTCACAGGCCGGCATCGACTTCCAGCACAACAGCGGCGCATTCGGCGGCAAGTATCTGCCCGAAACGCTAGGCCCCGGCTGCGCGTTCCTGGATTACGATAACGATGGCTGGCAGGACGTCATCCTGATCAACGGCATGGACTGGCCGGGCCACAAGCAGCGCCGCACCACTCTGCGTCTTTACCACAACAATCGCAACGGCACCTTCACCGACGTGACAAGGCGCGCGGGCCTGGATATCGAGATGTACGGCCTGGGCGTCGCCGTGGGAGATTTTGATAACGACGGCTTCCCCGATCTATTCATTACATGCGTTGGCCAGAGTCGCCTGTTTCGCAACACGGGTAAAGGCACGTTTATGGACGTCACCGAGCGCAGCGGGCTCGGCAACCGGCGCGGCTTCAGCACGTCGGCGCTGTGGTTCGATTACGATCGCGACGGCCACCTGGACTTGTTCGTCTGCAATTACGTGAAGTGGTCGCCGGAGCAGGACGTTTTTTGCAGCCTGGATGCGAAGCACAAATCGTACTGCACGCCCGAAGCTTACCGCGGCGAGACTTCATGGCTGTTCCACAATCGCGGTAATGGCACCTTTGAAGATGTCACCGCCGCCAGCGGGATCTTCGACAGCAGCTCGAAGTCGCTGGGCGTGGCCATGCTGGATCACGAGCTGGATGGTTGGATCGACCTGTTCGTGGCCAACGATACTCAGCCCAACAAGCTGTATCAAAATACGCACGACGGCAAGTTTCAGGATGTGGCGCTCAAGGCCGGCGTGGCGTTCAGCGAAGACGGCAAGGCGCGTGCCGGCATGGGCGTGGACGTGGCCGATTACGATAATTCCGGCATCCCTGGTTTGGTTGTCACGAACTTCGACAACGAGATGCTGGGCTTCTACCGCGGTACCAAGGGCGGCATCTATATCGACCAGGCGCCGCGCTCCAATATCGGCCGGCTTTCACAGCGCAGCCTTGGTTTCGGGTGTTTCTTTTTTGACGCCGATCTCGACGGTTTGCTCGACTTGCTGGTAGTGAACGGCCACATCGACGACACCGTACGCAACGTCCGCGCGGATACGAGTTATGCCCAGCCGCCGCATCTTTTCCTGAACCGCGGCCACGACGGATTCTACGACGTGGCGGCCGAAGCCGGCGACGATTTTGCGCGTCCCAAAGTCGGGCGCGGCGCGGCATTCGGCGATTTCGACAACGACGGCGATCTGGACGTTCTCATCACCACCAATAACGGCCCCGCGCACCTGTATCGCAACGACCAGCTGGACGGAAACCGCGGCACTCGCGTACGCCTGATCGGGACGAAATCCAACCGCGACGCCATCGGCGCCACCGTGCGCCTTTATCGCGGCGGCGAATCCAGTGCGCGCATGGTGAAGAGCGGATCGAGTTATCTCTCACAGTCCGAACTGCCGGTTACGTTTGGCATGGGGAAACACGACACTGCCGAACGCCTCGTGATCCACTGGCCCGGCGGCCGCGCCGAAGAGTACAAAAATCTGCGCGCCGGCCGCCGTTATGAGTGCGTGGAAGGCAAAGGCATACGTGAACTGGGCGTCTAAAGGGGCGTCAGGCCGGCGCATTACCGAGTGGCGCCACCACCTCCACATCGATCCCGTTGGTACGGGAACGAATCCCGAGGCGGCGTTCGCCCGTGGTCATGCCCGCGCGCACATGTTCCGCCATGGTGCGCAGCGCCCGCGCCGCGATGCCGCCAATTGCGCGCATCTTCTCGAATTGGGCGTTCGACTTGATAGACACCGCGCTTATTGTATGCACCGCAGCTTCTCTCGCCTTGCTCCGCGTCACGTCCGTCGCAAGTGTTATATTTCCCTCGTATGAAGATCGCCGTCATCGGCCTCGGTTTCATGGGCAGCACGCATCTCAAAGCGTTGAAACACGTGCCGGAAGCCGAGCTCGCCGCCGTGGTATCGAGCGACGAGAAAAAACTGTCCGGCGACCTCAGCGCCATTCAAGGCAACATCGGCGGACCCGGCGAGAAGATGGATTTTTCGCGCGTGAAGAAATACCATACCCTCGCCGAAGCGCTCGCCGACCCCGCAATCGAAGCCGTCGATATCTGTGTCCCCACCGATCAGCACTCGTCCGCCGCCTTGGCCGCCCTGCGCGCAGGCAAGCACGTGCTGGTCGAAAAGCCCATGGCGCTCGATGGCCCCGCCGCCGACGAAATGCTCGCCGCTGCCCGCAAGAGTGGCCGCCTGCTGATGACTGGGCAGGTTTTGCGCTTCATCGGTGCGTACCGCAAAACCGCAGAGCGCGTGAAATCCGGATCGCTCGGTAAAGTGCGCTCGGCCCTGTTCCGCCGGCGCTGTGCTGCTCCCGCATGGAGCCAGTGGCTGGCAGATCCCGCCAAAAGCGGCGGCGGCGTATTCGACCTCCTCATCCACGATGTTGATTTTTGCGTCCACCTGCTCGGCAAGCCCGCCGCCGTTACCGCCACCGGATATGAAGATTTGCCGCATGGTATCGACCTGATTCTGGCTGAATTTCATTACCCCGTCATCGGCACCGTGGCTATCGCCGGCGGCTGGCATCATCCCAAGTCGTACCCGTTCTCAATGGAATTTACGATCGTGAGCGATGGTGGTACGCTCGACTATAGTTCCGAGAACCGGCCGCTGGCGTTGTACGGCGCCGATGGAGAGAAGCAGTCGCTCGATTCTGCCGAAGCGGACTGGTTTACCCAGGAACTGAAATATTTTGTCGATTGCGCGGCGCACGGCCGACAGCCCGAGATGTGCCTGCCCGAGGAATCCGCGCTGGCGGTGAAACTCACCCGCCTGATGGTCGAATCCAGAAAGAGGAACGGAGAAAAGATCACATGCAGCTTTTGAGAGACAGGGAAATCGGTGTGATGTTCTGGGCCGGCCGCGACCCGGTGGAAACCGTGCGCGAGTTGAAAGCCCTGGGCGCTCGCTGCGGCCAGATCGGCATCGCCGGCGACTTCCCGCTCGCCGGCGCCGCCGCCCAATGGAAATCCGCGATCCAGGCGGAAGATTTCCCCGTGGTGACTGCATTTTGCGCCTACACCGGCGAAAGCTACGCCGATATTCCGACGGTCCAGCGAACCGTCGGCTTCGTTCCCCGCCAGACGCGCGCCGAACGCGAGCAGCGCACCTTGGCCGTCAGCGATTTTGCGCGCGAAGTGGGCATCCCCAGCATCGCCACGCACATCGGCTTCGTCCCCGAAGACAGTTCGAATTCAGATTATCTCGTGGTGCGCGAGATGGTTCGGCGCGTCTGCGACCACGCCCGCAAGAACAAACAAACCTTCGCGCTCGAAACAGGCCAGGAAAGCGCCGAAACCCTGCGTCAATTTTTCATCGACGTGAACCGCGAAAATCTGGGCATCAATTTCGACCCCGCCAACATGATCCTCTACGGCACCGGCGACCCCATCGAAGCCCTCAGCGTGCTCGCCCAGCACGTCATTTCCGTGCATTGCAAAGATGGCGACTGGCCGCCCAAAGGCGTTGTCGGCGCGCTCGGCGAAGAGAAGCCGCTCGGCCAGGGATCGGTCGGCATGGACCGCTTCATTCAGAAGCTGAAGTCCATCGACTTCAAGGGTCCGCTCAACATCGAGCGCGAAGTCCCAAACCAGGCCGAGCGCCTGCGCGACATCGCGATGGGCGTAAAACTGCTGGAGAAGCTGCGCGCGTAGCAGAGAGCGCGTCCGCGCGATTCGCCTGAATAAACTATAAACCGGCCGCCAGCCGGGACGGGTCGCTTCCCGTTTCTACGGCTTCTTCACCGGAATCGTCACGATGTTACTCACGTAAATGTTTTGCGCGATCGTGAGCTGCGTGGCGGGATCGGTCGGAAGATCCGAATTCAGCTCGAGCTGCACCTGAAAGATGCCGACGCTACCAGGCAGCGGCGAGGCCAGCAGCACATTAGCGGTTTTGCCGCCCGCCAGCGAAGAGACAAACTCCACGGGCGAATTGATCGGTCCGTCATAACGCCTGCCGGTTTCGTAGCCCGTCATGGGAGTCTGGATCAGGCCCAGCCCGGTCGCATAGACGGTGATTGTCTCGCCGGCAATGGCCGGACTATTTTTCGTCACCTGCCCTGTGTTCGCGCAACAAAGCGCGGCGCTGGTCGCCGTCAATAACAGTTTGGCTCCGCTGTTGACAGATGCCGAATACTTGATCCCTTGTCCCGCGGCTCCCGCTTTTCGTGCGAACAAGCGCACGCGCGTGAACACTCCCGCGGGGGCGGCCGAGACTTTCGGGTCCTTGTTTACCGCCGCCACCAGCCCATCAACCACCGTGGAGAGCGTGTCGGTACTCTTAACGGTGTAGGTATACGAGCGGTCCTCGATCTTGATCGTACCCACGTCACCGGCCTTGACCGAACCATCCACCGACACCGTGCCGCTGGCGAACGGCGAACCGTGCATGGCCACGGCCTGGCGAGGTTCCGCCCCGGCTTCGGCGAAAATGCCGGGGTTCTCCGGCACCAGCGTCACCGCCACTGGCGTGGTCACGGTCACCGTGCCGTCCGCATGGCGCGTCCAAACGTACAGGCTCACGCTGCTGGCGTCGGTAAAGCCGATGGGCATCTGTGCGTTAATCTGCGTGGGCGAGACGAACAGCAGGTGCGCTGCGCTTCCATCGATGTAGACTCTCGTATTCGCGATTTCATGCGGCAGGTACTTGCCGGTGCCCGGTTCGGACCCCATGCCATCGCTCAAGTTCTTTCCATAAATCGTGATCAGAGAACCCAGCCCGATTCGTGCGGCATCCTGTCCGCCCGCCAGGTTTGCCCCGCTCGCGGTTGCCGTGATCTTGGCGTTCGAAGAAACCGAGGCGGCCAGCGTGATGCTATTACCGGCCGTGCCCTCCTTACGGGACGTGAGCTCAACAGCTT
>DATLVQ010000893.1:0-12654 GCA_035577325.1 Bryobacteraceae bacterium
CGCGATCTGCTCGGTGTTGCCTTCGGTTGCGGCGGTGATTGCGGCCGGCGCCCTCACCACCTGAAACGAGCTCGCGCCCTTGCGCATGAAGTAGGTGATTTCAGCCGCCACGACGGCGACACAAAGGAGCGCGATCCCCCACTGGCGGTTGAACTGGCGCTGCTTGGCGGCCTGATCGAGATTCACCAGCATGATCACGAACAGGAAGAGCACCATAATGCCGCCTACATAGAGCACGATCTGGACGGCGAACAAAAACTCGGCCTGCTGCAGCAGATAGAGCCCGGCCACGCCAACGAGACAAACGATCAGGCTGATGGCGCTGTGCACGGCGCTGCGACGTGTGACGGTGAAAATAGCACCGCCCAGCACCAGCACGGCGAAGAAATAGAACAGGAGCGCGTCCATCATAAGCAGCTCGCGGCCCGCCTCAACATTTATATTCAGTCGGCTGGGGACCTTCCTCGAGTATTTGTCGGTCCCAGATCCAGCCCTCGCGCGTGTAGCTCGCCAGCTCGAAATCCTGCGTCAGTTCCAGCGCATCCACTGGGCACGCGTCTTCGCACAGACCGCAGAACATGCACCGCGAAAGATCGTAGGTGAATGTGGTCAGCTCTTTGCGGCGCGTCTGCTCATTGCGCTCGCTGCCCACCACGATCAGCGTTTCGGGGCATGCGAGCGCGCACAGATTGCAGGCGATGCACAGAGTCTCACCGTTATCCGGATTGATGTTCAGCCGCGGCGCGCCGCGGTACCGCTCGGCCACCTTGGGACGCTCGGCCGGATACTGCTCGGTGTAGATGTACTTGGGATTTTGATTGCGAAATGTGACCCAAAGCCCCTGAAAGAGGTCGACCAGGAAAATGGTTCTGAGAAACTTACCCATAAAATTAGTTCCGATGAGAATCGAACGCTATCTTTTTTCAGCGGTCCACTTCACCCAACACAATATCCAATGTTCCGATAATCGCCACTACATCCGCCACCAGGCCGCCACGTACCATGCGGTCGAGCGCCTGCAGATTCACGAACGAGGGCGGCCGGACGCGCAACCGGTAAGGCTGCGTGGAATTATCGCTCACCACAAAGTACCCCAGCTCTCCCTTGGGCGCTTCGATGGAAACGTAAGCTTCGCCGGTCGCCGGCTTGATCACTTTTGGCGTCTTGCCGATGGGTCCCGCTGGAATTTTCGCCACGGCCTGCCTAATGATGCGCACCGATTGCCGCATCTCTTCCATGCGTACCAGGTACCGGTCGTAGGTATCGCCATTTTCACCGGTTGGGATCTCGAATTCGTACTGGTCGTAGCCCGAATAGGGCTGGGCTTTACGTAGGTCCCATTTCACGCCGGCGGCGCGCAGCACGGGCCCTGTGACGCCGAATTCCTTGCACTCGTCGCCGTTGAGAATCCCGACGCCTTTCAAACGAGTCACCCAGATACGATTATTGGTGAGCAGCTCTTCGTACTCATCCACCTTCGGCAGAAACATATCGCAAAAGGCGTTGACTTGCTGTTCAAAGCCGTCGTAGAGCTCATATTGCAAGCCGCCGATGCGAAAGGCATGCGTGGTGAGCCGCGCACCGCAATAATTTTCGAAAATTTTGAGCACTTCCTCGCGCTCACGGAAGCAATAAAACACCGGCGTGATGGCTCCGATATCGAGCGCATGCGTTCCCAGCCAGAGCAAATGGCTCGCAATGCGATTCAGTTCGGTGAGGATCACGCGCGTCACCTGCGCGCGCGGCGGCGCCTCGATATTCAGCAGCTTTTCGACTGCCAGGCAATAGCCCAAGCCGTTCGAAACCGCGGCCACATAGTCCATGCGGTCTACATAGGGGGCGAACTGCTGGTAGGTGCGATTCTCGCCGATTTTCTCGACGCCGCGGTGGAGATAGCCGATGACGCACTCCGTGCCCATCACTTTTTCGCCATCCAGCTTGAGGATTACGCGCAACACGCCGTGCGTGGATGGGTGCTGCGGCCCCATGTTGAGCACCAGCTCGCTGGAATCTAGAAAAGTGGTTTCCGGCATGGATTGGAGGCTTCTCCCCGAGGACTGACGCAACGGGAAGCCCACGGATTTTTCGGATCGGCCATTGGCAAGAAGATCATTACGATTAACACGGCCATAGCGAGAGAGTCAAATGCACACGCCCGGCGCGGACGCGCTCGCGCCGTCACTGGGCGGGCGCCCTTGCAATGTTTCTTGCCGCGGCGGCCAGCAGCGGGTCCTTGGGGAAGAGTTTCGATCCGGCCTCGAGCACGCGCCGCGCGTCGGCCGCCCGGCCCGCCTGCCAGAAACTAACGCTGAGCTGGGCGAGCGTTTCGGGCGCAGCCTGGAAAGGCTGCATGCCGAGCTTTTCGGCGAGCTCCACCACGCGATCAAACTTCCCGGTGCGGAAATACTGGCTCACCAGTAGCTCGGTGGCGAAGGTGTTGGACGGATTGGCATTTAAGGCCTGGACGAGATATGCGGCCGCCTTCTCGCTATCCTTCTGCGCCACCGCTTCCAGAGCGCGCACATAGGCGGCGACGCCACTCTGCGCCGATGCGTGAAAATGGTCCAGAAAATAGAGCGCCTGGTCGACCGCATTTTCGTCGATCTTAAAACTGAGATTCGCTGTCGCCACGACCGGCGCGCCGTCGGTGGTGCGAAGATTCATCACCAGCCGGTAGTCGCCGGGGGGAAGCCCTTCGAGCGGCAGCGTTTTGGCCTTCAGCAGCCTGCCATTGCGGAATTCGGCGGCTGCTGCAGTATCGGCGATGGTGCGGCGCGCCTCGCGATTCTGCACGTTGGCCAGCACGTATTCGATCCGGTAATCGCGCACGCTGCCCGCGCCGGCCCCGATTTCAGTGAGCAGCCGCAATGGCACCGAGACTTTGAATCGCCGTCCCGCGGCAGGTAGGAACTGCACGCCGAAATACTGAAAGGGGGTGAGCGCCGGTCCGCTCTTCGCCTTGGCTACCGAAGACGCGGCCAACGGCACTCCCAGACTTACGCCCTGCGCGGCAGGAGCACCGATCTTGCGCTCGCCTCTATAGACTTTGCCCGTCTTGCGATTGCTCACCTCGACCTCCAGCCGGTAGGCTCCCGGCACGAAAGGAACGCGGTTGGCGATCTGAAATCCGGTGAATTTCTTCTCTCCAGCCTCGATGGAAAACGCCGGATACCCCCGTTCTTCAGAGTCCTCGACAATCAGTTGCCCTGTATCGGTTTCGAGGCGAAAGGCAGCCGAAACGATCAGGTTGTCCGAGCCGGCTTCGGCCCGGCCCAGCTTTTCGTCGTTGATCCAGACGCTGTAATCCAGCCAGTACTGGCCCTCCGCGTCCGCCACCACGAATGCCTCGATGTCCAGGGGCCGGTCCTGGCTGACCAGGAAATAAGACTGGACCTCGCCCCGGAGCGAGCGCATTTCGCGGAGGCGCCGGACGTTGAAGGTGTCGTTAGCCAGATTCTGGATTTTCGCGACGAGCATCTCGCCGCTCATGTTGGGATTGTAGAACTGCGTGTCGATGGGCTCGTTCGGAATCAGCGAAAATGCCGCGTGCGCGATGTCCCCGCCGTACGGCTTCAGAAACTTGTATACGTCGCTGTTGGACCGGAATTGACTGCCGCGCACCAGCTGTTGCGGGCCATCGACAATCGGGTGATAGAACCGGTATTCTCCGATGTCTTCCGGAATGAAGAACAGCACGTAGAAGAAGGGCGGCAGGGACGGGTTGCCGGTCTTGTTTTCGTAAAACCACAGCTCCAGCGGATAGATCTGCCCGTAGCCGGTCATGTTGAACTTCGTTTCCGGTTTGCCGAACAGAATGTAAGTGCGGCCCATATCCGTCATCCAGCCCGGGGTGTTGGAATGGCGGCCGAAATTCTCGTTGGCGTAGGCGATGCGGCGATCGTGCTCCTCCTTATAGGGGTTTTCCTTTGCAGGGCCCAGAGGATTGCGGATGGTCCAGAACTCGTCGATAAAATGGTCGCGCGCGGCGTCGTCGGCGAGGCGCAGGAACACTTTGCGCTCATCGTCGGTGATGATATAGACGACTTCCTTGTCTAGCCACTGGGTATATTTTGCCGGCAGCTTTACAGTCGCCGCAGGGAGCGGGCAAGCGAGAGTGGCAACGAATGCGAAGGCCAACAGGCGCATGCCCATGCTTCATTGTCGTTGAAAAGAAGGCACCGCGGAAATCGGGCTACCCGCAGCTGAAGCAACATCCGAAACATAGCGATTGCCGCACGCAGCGCTGTCTTCTGCTGATTATTTATAGTTCATCATTCCACAACTGCCGCGCTTTCAGTCGCTTGATACTTCGTTAAGTATTTAACGAGAATCGGACCGTGTGCGTCGAACTTTATGGGAATGGAAGGGCGGTCATTATGTACAGGAAGTTTGTTCTGCCGGCGTTGCTTGCTGGCGCCGTATTAGCGGTATTCAGCCCAGTGTCCGCATTTGCCAGAGACCAGCACGGAGACGGACGCGGATACTCAGGTGGCCGTGGATATTCCGGCGCGCAAGGCAGGCCCGGCGGCGGTTATTCTGGTGGAGGCGGATACTCAAGAGGCCGTGGCTATTCCGGTGGACAAGGGTATTCGGGCGAACGATCCTATTCCGGCGGTCGCGGCAATTCCGGCGGACGAAACTACTACGGTGGTCGCGGCTATTCCGGCGGTCGCGGCTATTATGGCGGTGGCCACTATGATCGCGGATGGGGATGGGGTGATCGTGGCCGGTATCGTGGCGGCCGCGGCTTCGGATTCGGGTACTACGCCGCGCCTTATGCGTATGGCCCCAACTATTACTACCAGCCGGATTATTGCAATCCCGACGGGTACTACGATCAGTGGGGTTACTGGCATGCGCCGGCCCCCGGCTGCTACGTCGAGCCCTACGGGTACTAATGGCTGTCGGTGACGAACCGGCCACGAAAACCGGCGCGTGAGCCTAAGGCACGGGCCGGTTCGTGGCTGCCCAGTATCGCATCTTAGGACAACGTCCTACTGGCCGCTCTCGATTCCCAAATTATCTTTCACCCAGCGGTCGTCCTGCTTGATGATGGAGTTCTCTTTGCGTAGCGGGAATCCCTCCCACTCTTCGGGGAGAAGGATGCGCCGCATATCGGGATGGCCGGCGAACTGAATGCCGAACATATCGAACACTTCGCGCTCCAGCCAGTTGGCGCCGGTGTGGACATTCACCGCGGTTTGCGGCCGTCGGCCGTCCGCGACCATGGCCTTCACGCGCACGCGTTCGTTGCGGGCGAAGCTATACAAGACATAAACCAGATCGAAGCGATCGGCGCGGTTGGGATAATCGACGGCGGTGATGTCCACCAGGTAATCGAAGTCGGCCTCGAGTTTCAGATATTCGATTACCGGGATTAAGGCGTCCGCTTTGACTACGACGAAATTTTGTCCCAAATAACTTGCGCACTCTGCGATGTCACCGCCGAAGCGCTCCTTGAGCTGCGCGGCTAATTCGCCCTCCCAGGGTATAGCCGCCATCGGCGCGGGAGGCTTCGGTGGCGGGTGAGCAGCAGGAGCCCCGGGCTTCGTGGGCGCGGCAGCTTTGGGTGCTTCCGCCGCGGGCTTTGCCGGTTCTGCTGTCCCTCCTGAAGCGGGCGGCGCAGGCCCTTCGGGTTTTTGCTCGTCAGGCATCCGGATTTCCGTTGAAGATCACTACGATTAACACAGGGTCGCAGGCGAGTCAAATTTGCGATGCGTGTGACAGTTGGCCGCCGTGCGTTTGCTCTGCACATCCGCTCCGCAAGCGCCGGTTCCGCAAAATCAGATGTGACGGAAAATCCAGAACCTGCCTCTTCATTGCGCTCCTCGTCGCCGAATCCTGACCACCCTCACTTGCAAATCTCCCGGGCGGGTGTAAAATATTCTCTCGATCAATCGACAAGACGCTGCCGGGGAGGTGGGGCTGAACCGGTCGAGCGGGGGAGTAGCGAAACAGGCTTTCGCGGTGTCCGTTCATAAGTGAATTACGATTTACTAAATCAGGCTTTCCATAACCTATATAACGAAGCCTGCTGCTCCTGCCTCTTCATTCTTCCCCATGCTTCGGCACTCGCTTGTCCAGGAATTCATGTGAAGGGAGACCAACCGCACGCCTGCGTGCGTAGCTAGACATGGCTAATCCTACCGTCGAGACTCCCCCAGGCGCACCGGCGCCGGAGAGCAAGTCCAAGCCCAATGTGGCGGATGCCCTGAAGAAAATTTTTACTGAAGAAACCGATCCGCAGCGAACCATCGTGCGCCGCCGCCGTTTCGTTATGGCCGGCATACTCGGTTTTCTGACCGTGAATTTGCTGATGTTCCTGCGCTTCTTCTTCCCGAGGGCGCTCTACGAGCCAAAAACCAAGTTTTTGATCGGCTACCCGTCCGATTTCGGTTTTGGCGTCGATACCAAGTTTCAAAATGCACACCGCATCTGGGTGGTGCGCAACACCGAGGGCATTTTCGTGATTTCCGCGATCTGCACGCACCTCGGCTGCACCCCGGATTGGAAACCCAGTGAGAACAAATTCAAATGCCCGTGCCACGGCTCGGGCTACGATCCTGAAGGCGTTAATTTCGAAGGTCCGGCTCCGCGTCCCATGGACCGTGCGCATGTCGAGTTGTCGCCCGAGGGTCAGATTGAAGTGGATCTGAGCCGCCTCTATCGGTGGCCCAAGGGCGAGCGTTCGGAGTTTGGCGACCCTGGCGCGATCATCCACGTTTGACGAATCGTTGAGGTGCATCCATGGCTGAAGGAAACGGAAGCAACGGACCAACTGGACCGAACCGAGCGGGCGGGCCGGCCGACAACGGCGCACCCAAGAAGCCGGTCGCCGTGCTGGTTGAGGGCGCCAAAGCCGTAAGCGCTCAGGCCGCCGAAGAGATCAAGGCGCTCAGGCAAATCGACAAGACCGATGTCTATAAGTCTGTGCTGCGCGTCAAGCACGATGAAACGCCCCGCAGCCGAGCGCTGGGCGTGCTGTCGAACGTCTTCCTTCACCTGCACCCGGCCAAAATCAATCGCGACGCCGTGGCCTATAAGTACACGTGGGGCATGGGCGGCATGACGTTTTACGTCTACATCACACTGGTGTTCACGGGCACGCTGCTGATGTTTTATTACCACCCGTCGAAAGTCGTGGCCTTCCGCGACATTCTCTACCTCGAGCATGATGTGCCGTTCGGCAAACTGCTGCGCAACATGCACCGCTGGGGCGCGCACCTGATGGTTATCATGGTCGAGCTGCACATGTTTCGCGTGTTTCTCACCGGATCGTACAAAAAGCCCCGCGAATTCAACTGGGTGGTGGGTGTGCTGCTACTGGTGCTGACGCTGCTGTTGAGCTTCACGGGTTACTTGCTCCCCGACGACCAGCTCGGTTTCTGGGCCGTTACCGTAGGAACCAACATGGCGCGCGCTACACCGCTCCTCGGCCATGACGGGCCGTTCGGGCATCAACTTGGCATGACGCCTTTCAACGACGTGCGCTTCGGATTGCTGGGCGGTTCGATCGTCGATTCGAACGCGCTGCTGCGCGCCTACATCTGGCACTGTGTGGCGATTCCCATCATCGCGTCGGCGTTTATGGTGGTGCACTTCTGGCGCGTACGCAAAGACGGCGGGATCTCGGGGCCGGCACCGGTGCAGCTCGAGACGGAAATGAAAGAGCCGAGAAAATTGTAAGCGGAGATCGTCATGGATCTACATCAACTCTGGACCATCGTCAGCCTTCCCGACAACGTGCCGATCGTGCTGCTCATGATCGTGGTGCCGTTTTACACCTGGTATGGGCTGCGGCAGGCGTTTGACAATGACAAACTGATCGCGGAGCTCGAAGCCAATCCCGCGCTGGCCAAGACGCATCACCGCAAGACGCAGCCGTGGAAGCCGGGCTGGACTAAGGAAGTCCACGTGTGGCCGTATCTGCTGCGCATCGAATTTCTCGCCGCCATCATCGTCACTTTACTGCTCATGGTCTGGTCGATCACGCTCAACGCGCCGCTCGAGGAGCCGTCGAATCCGACGCTAACCATGAACCCCTCCAAGGCCCCCTGGTACTTTCTTGGATTGCAAGAGATGCTGGTTTATTTCGATCCGTGGATCGCCGGCGTGGTGATGCCGTCGCTAATCATCGTGGGCCTGATGGTGATTCCCTACATCGACGCCAACCCGCTGGGCAGCGGCTACTACACGTACAAGCAGCGCAAGTTCGCTATCTGGACATTCATCTTCGGCTTCATCATTCTCTGGGTCACTATGATCGTGATCGGCACGCTGATCCGTGGTCCGGGTTGGATGTGGTTCTGGCCGGGCACGACGTGGGATCACAACCGCCTCGAGTTCGCGGTGAATCGTGACCTGCCGGATATTTTTGGCATCAAGGGCCGGGTAATGAAGATGATTTTTGGCGCAATCGTGGTGGGGCTTTACGCGGTTGTGGCGGCCATTGGTATCCACAAGCTCATGAACTGGACGCCGTTCGCGCGCAAGATTTTCAAGCGCATGAGCCTGCTGCAAATCGCCACTATGCAGTTGTTCCTGATCATCATGCTATCGTTGCCCATCAAGATGATCGCGCGCCTGCTGTTCCGCATTAAATATGTTTGGGTGACGCCTTGGTTTAACGTATAGCGACGAACGTAGAAGCGACCAACTATGAGCGAGCAAGAACAAGATAAAGATCCGGTAGTCAATTCGTCGCTGAGTAAGCCGCTGTTCATCTGGTCGGCGCTTTTGCTGCTGTCGCTCGGCTGGGCGCTCTATGACGAGGTCTACGGCATCCGTCCGTGGAAGTCCTATCAGAGCCAGTTTGCCAAGGTGTACACGCAGTATCTGCGGAGAGTACGGCCCCAGGAGGCGCGATTCGAAAAGGAGATCAAAGCATCGGCTGAGTATCAAAGGCTCGACCGCGAAATGCAGGCCGCCGAGAAAGCCGTGGCCTCCCAAGCCGCCGAAATCGATCGCAAAGTAAACCAGGACCTCGTTCCCCGCACGCTGGCCTTGAACGACCCGTTTCAGGAAGTGCGCAGCCATATCGGCGCCCTGACTTATCAGATTGAGACCACGGATAGCGAAAGCTCAAAAGCGTCGAAGCGCCAGGAAATCGAGGAGCTGAAGAAGGAAGTACACACGGTAAAACTGCCGCGTCCGGACGGGACCATGCAGGCTGTCCCCATGACCTTCACGCAGATGGACAAGACCCTGCAGGACTGGAAAGCTGAAAAAGCTCGCCTCCTGCAGCAGCGCGTCGATCTGATGAAACCCGCCACCGAGCTGCGGGCCCAGCGCGATAAGTATCTCTCTGACCGTATCGCCGATGTCAGTGCCGATACGCTCGCCGGTCTGGTGACCAAAATGGCATCGTTCGACGTCCAGATCCGTCAGATTCACATCAAAGACGTCGATCTGGTGGATCGCTGCGAATCCTGCCATTTGGGGACGCGCGAGCCGGTTACTCTGACCAAAAAAGACATCGGTAGCGAAGTCTACGTCAGCCATACCAATCGCGAGCTGCTCAAGATTCACGATCCGGAGAAATTCGGCTGCACGCCATGCCATGGCGGCAACGGCGCCGCTGTCGATAGCGTTGTCAAAGCGCATGGGCGCCACAAGTTCTGGCTGTGGCCGATGCACTATCGCGAGAATTTCGAAGCCGGCTGCCAGCAGTGCCACGTCCGCGAGATCGTTACCGAAATGGCCGATACCTTGAATGCTGGCCGCGAGACTTTCCGCCTGCGTGGCTGCATGGGCTGCCACCGCTACGAAGGGTTCGATCACGAGCCTGAAGAGATGACGACGGTCAACCAGCAGATTCGCCAGCTGGAACAGCAGAAAGCCGAGTGGGAACGCGAAATCGGCTTCACAACGGATAAGGCCGACCGCACGCGCGATAACGCCGAAGCGCAGCGTCTCTACCAGCACGCCAACGATTTGAAGATTCGAATCACCGGCCTCGACGCCAAGGTCGAGCAGGCCGACATCCGCGAGAGCGATCTGGTCCGTGAAGTCAAGAAAGTCGGACCGAGCCTCAAGGAAGTTCGCATGAAGATGCACAAAGAGTGGGTTCCGGTGTGGCTGCAAGACCCGCACAAATGGCGACCCGGCACCAAGATGCCCACTTTCCGTCTGGACCAGAACGACACCAAAGCCATCTCTGCGTTCATCTGGCAATCCGGCGTCACCGGCAACCTGCCCGCGCAGCCCAAAGGCGATCCGGTCAAAGGCAAAGAAGCCTTCGAGACGCGCGGCTGCATGGCATGCCATTCGATGGGCGAAGGCGGCGACAAGCAGGGTGGCACGTTCGCCGCGAATTTGAGCCGTGTCGGTGAAAAAGACAACTACGATTATCTGGTGCGGTGGATTCACAATCCGCGGGAGCGCACGCTGCCCTACTGCCCGTTCGAAAAACGCGACCTGACTGCTGACGACTACAAGAAGAAGGGCCTGCCGTTCGTATTCGACATGGATCACGACAAGTGCCCCAACGACGGGCATCAGTTGCAGGTGGAGCAGATGACGCCCATGCCCAGCCTGCGTTTGACCATCGAAGAGGCGCGCGACATTGCGAGCTATCTGATGACGCGCCGCCACGAAGGTACTACTTACGCCGCCGCCAATTTCATGGAGGATCCAAAGCTGAAGTCCACCGGGCAGTTCCTGGTGCGCTATTACGGGTGCGCGGGCTGCCATGAGATTTCGGGCCTCGAAGAAGAGCAGCGCATCGGAACCGAACTGACCAAAGAAGGCTCGAAGCCGCTCGAGCGCCTGGATTTCGCCCTCCTGGGTCATGAGGCCGAGCGGGAGGGCTGGTACACGCACAAGGGATTTTTCGAACACAAACTGGAAAATCCGGCAGTTTACGATCAGGGCAAAGAAAAAACCAACAAGCTCGACCGGCTGAAAATGCCGAACTTCAATTTATCCAAGCCCGAGATCGACCAGGTAGCGACCTTCCTGCTGGGCTCAGTCGATTCCACCATGCCGGAGCGTTACCACTTCGATCCGGCCGATCAGCGTCAGGACATCATTGACGGCTGGTGGGTGATCCGCAAATACAATTGCATGGGCTGCCATCAGGTGCACGTGGGGCAGAGTACGGTGTTCATGGGACTGCAGCGTTATCAAGATCCAGACTGGAAGGACCAGAAG
The DNA here is from genome assembly GCA_035577325.1 of Bryobacteraceae bacterium. GTDB lineage: Bacteria > Acidobacteriota > Terriglobia > Bryobacterales > Bryobacteraceae > QHXW01. Next base: position 11,152 of record DATLVQ010000893.1, read on the forward strand.
CCGCCCAGCCTGATCGGCGAAGGTGCGCGCGTCAATCCGGCGTGGCTGATGCGTTTCCTGGCGAACCCGTCGTTGAGCGACACCGATACCAATCGCGATGGCGTGAGACAATATTTGAAAGCCCGCATGCCAACTTTCTATTTCTCGAACGGCGAGATCCAGAAGCTGGTGCGTTTCTTCGCAGCCATGTCCTCGCAGGCCGCGCCGTATATCGCACCTAAGATGGAGATGGTCAGCGATCAGGAGCGGACGATGGCGCGGCAGTTGTTCTCGAGCGAAGGCGCGCCATGCCTGAAGTGCCATGCGACAGGCGACGCGAAACACGATGCACGTGCTACGGCGCCGAATTTCCTGCTTGCCAAGGAGCGCCTGAAACCGGGATGGACCGAGCGTTGGATGGTGCATCCGGAAATGATGGCCCCCGGCACAGCCATGCCGTCGGGTCTTTTCCGGCGTGACGGCGAACGCTGGGTGTTCGCCGGCCCGACGCCCGCGAGCTTCCAGAATTACCAGAAAGATCATGCCGGCCTGCTGGTGCGTTACATGTTCCAGTTCACGCCGGAAGAGTTGAATCGGCTGCGTGCCAGTGCCGGCGCGGGAGCCGGACGTTGAGTATCGGGACTGGCCAGAGCCCGTCCTATTAATAAGGAGAAGGATTAGCTGAGATGAATAAAGCTCTGTTGAGTTGTGGAATTACCTGCGCGATGTTCCTGGCCGGCTGCGGCGGCAGCAAGGCGCCGGAAACCCCAAAAGAAGAAGCTGCCGGGCCTTCGTCAGCGCCCGCTGCCATCGATGAAGCCAACGCCGCCACCGTCACCGGAAAAGTCAGCTTCACGGGCGAGAAGCCCGCGATGAGAAACATCGATATGTCGGCCAACCCAGCCTGCGCGCGCGCGCATGCCGGCGTCCCGGCCAAGTCGGAAGAAGTCGTGGTCAACGGTAACGGCACGTTGAAGAATGTGTTCGTTTGGGTGAAGGCGGGGCTGCCCGACCGCCAGTGGCCCGTGCCCTCTACGCCGGTGGATCTGGCCCAGAAGGGATGCATGTATGGACCGCACGTGATCGGTGTTATGGCGAATCAGGATATCAAGATCATCAACGACGACCCCACCAATCACAACATCCACCCGCTGCCGAAAATCAACCAGGAGTGGAATGAATCGCAGCCTCCCAAGGGCGACGCCAAGCTGAAAAAGTTCGCGCGCGAAGAAATCATGATCCCGGTGAAGTGCAACGTGCACCCGTGGATGCGCTCTTATATCGGCGTGGTCAACCATCCGTTCTTCGCCGTGACCGGAGACGATGGCACGTTCACTATCAAGGGTCTGCCGCCGGGGAAATACACGATCGAAGCCTGGCATGAGAAGTACCAGACCAAGGACATCGAAGTGACCGTGGCGGCCAAAGACAGCAAGACCGTCGATTTCGAATTCAAGGGTGTTTAGTCGGGAGCGGGCGCGGATGTGCCCCTCCACCGGTTCCATGCAAAACGTATGGCTGCAC
>DATLVQ010000894.1:0-4362 GCA_035577325.1 Bryobacteraceae bacterium
AGCTGGAGAACGAAACGTACGTCAAATGGAACAGCTTTTCACGGATCGCCGTCGTGCCCGACAAAAGTTCGGGGGCGCAGACCATTGTCATCGACGCCGACGCGTCGACCTGGATTCCGAATTTCGACTTCGAGCACTTGTCCGACCACGACGTCCACGATCTCCTGTATCAAGGTCCCGGCCTGCCCTATGCCATCCGTCCTGCGGCTAAGACGCTGATCATCGGGCCCGGCGGCGGCTGGGATGTGGCGCGCGCTCTCGCTTCGGGCAGTCATGACATCACCGGCGTCGAGATCAACCCCATAATCGCGACGACCATCATGCGGGAGAAATTCCCGCAGTGGAGCCGGAACCTTTATCTGCGGCCAGATGTCCACATCTTTGTCGAAGATGGCCGGGCATTCGTGCGACGCAGTGCCGATAAATATCAGATACTGCAAGCCACGCTGGTGGACACCTGGGCTTCCACCGCCGCGGGCGCGTTCGCGCTTTCGGAAAACAATCTGTACACCACCGACGCTTTTCACGATTACCTGACGCACCTCACCGACGACGGCATCCTGGCTTTCACGCGCTGGGGCTTCGATCCGCCGCGCGAATCGCTGCGGCTGATTTCCCTGGCTATGGTGGCGCTGCGAAATCTCGGCGAAAGCGACCCTGCAAACCACATCATCGTGGGCCGTGAAGGTTCACGCGCCGATCTGGCCGGGTGGGGCGCGCGCGATACGGTGCTGATTGGGCGCCACCCGTTTCGCGCCGAAGACATCGGCCGCGCCCGCCAGGCGCTGGCGCTGTCACACATGGAAGCCGTCTATCTTCCCGACGAGTTGATCCCCAACTCCTTCACCGAACTCTTGCGGACGCCCGATCCAGCGGGATTTCAGCACCGCTACCCGTTCGATATTTCGCCCGTCACCGACAACCGGCCCTTTTTCTTTTACACCGTGCAGCCGCGCGATCTTTGGGAATTCATTACTCGGGCTTCCCGCCGCAGCGCCGATTACAAGATCAACCGCGCCGTCCCGCTGCTGTTTGAGCTGCTCGTCATCAGCGCCATCGCCACTATCATTATTCTGGCGTTACCGCCGCTTGTGTTACGCACCTACCTGCCGCGCGAGAAGCCGGTGCTTGCCTTTCTCCTTTATTTTCTTGCTATCGGCGCCGGGTACATCCTGATCGAGGTCGCACTCATCCAAAAATTTGTTTTGTTTCTTGGACATCCAACGTACGCGCTGACGGTAGTGATCTTTTCGCTCCTGGTTTCGAGCGGCGCCGGCAGTTACGCCAGCCGCGCGGTTGTCAGGGCGTCGGCGGCGCGCTGGAGAGCGGTGCTCGGCGGCGTAGCAATCTTAGTCGGGTTACTGGCGCTCGATGTGGCCGTCCTACTGCCCAAGGGCATCACTTTGCCGCTGCCTTGGAAAATCGCCGTGACCGTGGCGATGGTTTTCCCGGCTGGATTTCTCATGGGGATGCCCTTCCCGGTCGGCTTGGCGCGCCTGGAAAAATGGCAGAGCACGTCGGTGCGTTGGGCATGGTCGCTGAACGCCGCCGCCAGTGTGCTAGGCTCGGTCGCGGCGCTGGTGTGTGCCATCTATCTCGGGCTGGTGGAGACGCTACTGATCGGCGGGCTGCTGTATCTGGTGGCGCTAGCCATTGTGGCGCGCGATCCGGCAAAACTGCGCCAAACTCCTCTACACTTGAGTTAGGACTCGCATGGCGACCACGCCAACCAGCACGGACCGCCAGAGCTCGGCGCGCTTCGATGGTCTCGAACCGGAGGCGCTGATCCGGGCCTTCCGGATCATGCACACGGCGCGCCGGCTGGACGATCGCGAGATCATACTGAAGCGTCAGAACCTCATTTTCTTTCAGGCCAGCGGCGCGGGGCATGAAGCCGTGCAGGCGGCTGCGGGCTTGGTGCTGCACCCTGGACAAGATTGGATCTATCCGTATTATCGCGATCGCGCGCTGTGCCTGGCGCTTGGTGTGACGCCGTACGAAATGCTGCTGCAAGCGGTTGGCGCGGCATCCGACCCGGCTTCGGGCGGACGCCAGATGCCGTCCCACTGGGGATCGCCCAAGCTGAATATCGTCTCGTCCTCTTCGCCCACGGGTACGCAGTTTGTACAGGCCGTAGGATGTGCCGAAGCGGGCCGATTCCGCCAGGCGGATTCCGGCGAATTGACACTGGTCACAGGCGGTGACGGCGCCACGAGTGAAGGCGAGTTCTGGGAGGCCATGAACGCCGCTTGTCTGGATCGGCTGCCGGTGCTGTTCCTCATCGAGGATAACGGCTATGCGATCTCGGTGCCGGTCGAATGCCAGACAGCCGGCGGCAATATCAGCCCGCTGCTCGCTGGTTTTCCGTCGCTATTTCGACAGGAGATAGATGGCACAGACTTTTTCGCCTCTTACCGCGCGCTGCGAGAGGCCGCCGATTACTGCCGAACGGGCCGTGGACCTGCGCTGGTGCATGCGAAGGTGGTGCGCTTATATTCGCACTCGCTTTCCGATGACGAGCGCATGTACAAGACCGCCGCCGAGCGTAAAGCCGAGTCCACGCGCGATCCGGTGCTAAATTTCCCGAAGCTCCTGGTGGATGAGGGCATCCTCGACCGCCATGCGCTGCAACGCATCGTCCACGAGGTCGACGAAGAGCTCCACGCGGCTACACAGGAAGCGCTGCGCCAGGAGCCGCCCCCGCGCGATTCGGTTCTGGTTCATCTGTATTCTGAGCGCGTGGATCCGGCTTCGGACGCTTTCGATGCGAAGCCGCATTTCACCGGCGAATCCAAGACCATGGTCGACGTGATCAATGCCACGCTGGCCGAGGAGATGCACCGCAATCCCGACATCCTCGTGTTCGGCGAAGACGTAGCCGATTGCTCACGCGAAGAAAATCTCAAGGAAGTAAAAGGCAAAGGCGGTGTTTTTAAGGTCACCGCCGGGCTGCAAACCGAATTTGGCTCATGCCGTGTATTCAACACACCTTTAGCCGAAGCGTCCATTGTCGGTCGCGCCATCGGGATGGCCACGCGCGGTTTGAAGCCTGTTGCGGAGGTCCAGTTCTTCGATTACCTCTGGCCGGCGATGATGCAGATCCGCGATGAACTGGCCACGATGCGCTGGCGCTCGAACGGGGGATTCTCCTGCCCAGTGGTATTGCGCGTGCCCATCGGCGGTTATCTGAACGGTGGGGCCATCTATCACAGCCAGTGCGGTGAAGTGGAGTTCACCCACATTCCCGGCCTGCGCGTCATCATGCCGTCGAACGCGCTCGATGCCTGTGGCCTGCTGCGCACCGCGATTCGCTCCGATGATCCGGTGCTTTTCCTCGAGCACAAGCGGCTTTATCGCGAGCCCTATAACCGCTCGCCGCACCCCGGTCCCGACTTCACCATTCCATTCGGACGCGCCAAGATCGTGAAGACCGGACAGAACCTCACCATCGTGACCTATGGAGCCGTTGTCCAAAAATCGTTGCAGGCGGCCATGCAGGTGGAGCGCAGGAATCCCAATGCCAGTATCGAAGTAATTGATCTGCGCAGCCTCGCGCCTTACGACTGGAAAGCTATTCGCGCGTCCGTCGAGAAAACCAGCCGCGTTCTGGTCGCGCACGAGGACTGCATCTCCTTCGGCTATGGCGCCGAAATCGCCGCGCGTATCGCTGATGAGCTTTTCGATCGCCTGGATGCTCCGGTGCGCCGTGTGGGCGCCCTCGACACGTGGGTGGGCTATCACCCGCAGCTCGAGAATGCGATCCTGCCGCAAGTCGACGATCTGGCGCGCGAAGTGGAACGGCTGCTGGGGTACTGAGCTTCCGCGTTTCCGGCATCCCGCTGAAAAGTTGTAAAACTTTACGACGTAGGTGCACGCGCATCCAGTGTGGGATATCATCCCCAGTTGGAGAAACGCCGGTGTGTCGCGAGCCGGTATCCGGCACGCGCGGAAATCTCCTCATTTCTCATGAAGCGTCGAACATTTTTGCAGGTCAGCCTGCTGGGAGGCGGTGCCGCGCTCTCAGGCCCAGCCCAGTCGGGACCGTCTCGTCTGTCGGCGGTTCCTGTGAAGCCTTTCGATCTCGAAGAGGCTACCACCGCCGAGTTGCAGGCTGGAATGAAAGCAAGCCAGTATACGGCACGCTCGATTGTCGAGAAATATTTGGCGCGGATTGACGAGATAGATAAGCGCGGCCCCGCCATCAACGCAGTGATCGAGATCAACCCGGACGCACTGGCGATCGCCGACGCGCTCGACAAAGAACGCCGCGAGAAAGGCGTTCGCGGCCCACTGCACGGCATCCCCGTGCTCATCAAGGACAACATCGATACCGCCGACCGGATGATGACGACAGCCGGCTCG
>DATLVQ010000895.1:0-8581 GCA_035577325.1 Bryobacteraceae bacterium
CGGCTCCTCCAGCCGGAGCAGCACTGTTCAGCGTTACCTTGTTCACCGTAGTTGAGGCGCCTCCCACCACCGACGTGGGCGATAAAGTCAGCACCGATACCGCTATGGGATTAATCGTCAGGTTCGAGGTTTTCGTTACGCCGTTATAGGTGGCCGAAATCGTAACCGGGGTTGTGGCAGAGACAGACGATGTCGTGATCGTGAATACGGGGGACACGCTTGTTCCGGCAGCGACGGTCACCGAGGCCGGCACCGTCACGCCCGGATCACTGCTGGACAGGTTTACTGCCGCGTCTGCTGGGGCCGGACCGTTCAGCGTTACCTTGTTCGCGGTAGTGGAAACGCCACCTATGACCGACGTAGGCGACAGGGTAACCGAAACCGGTATCAACGGATTCACCGTCAGGGTCGAAGTCCGGTTGGCGCCGGCATAACTGGCAGAGATAGTGACTGATATCGCAGCCGAAACGGCAGTGCTGCTGATGGGAAATGTCGCGCTGGAAACCCCCGCTGAAATAGCGACGCTGGCCGGAACGGAAACGGCGCTGTTGTTGCTAGACAGGCCCACCACGATCCCCCCGGAGGGAGCGTTGGCGTTGAGATAAACGGACCCTGTACCGGAGTTACCTCCAATGATTGAAGTTGGGGAGAGCGCAACCCGCGCCAGAAGAGCCTGTGGCACGAGTGTGTTGGTGAGCGTAGAAGTACCAAAAGTGCCCGTAATATATAATGGCGAGTCGATCGTAACAATATTCGTGTTGATGGGGAACGAAGCTGTCGTTTGCCCGGCCGCAATTGTAATACTCGGTTGGACGGTGGCCGTTGTAGTCCTGTTACTCTGGAGCGCTACCGTGACACCACCGGCGGGCGCGGGCGCGGCTAGCGTTATCGTGCCCGTTGACGGGTTGCCCCCAATCAGATATCGAGGGTTGAGCGCAAGCGAATTCTGGGGGGCCGTTACTGCGGGGAATCCTGCCGGGAACGGACGATAGAGCGGGTCGCCAATATTCATAATCGTCCATTTCAGAAGCAAGGTATTGCGCATGAAGGCATCCCCCACATTGGCGCCTTCGAAGAGACTCCGAAACACGCCGTCGGGATGAGGCAGGCCCCAAAAATACGGCTCTGAAACAGCACCGCTGGTGACCGCTATTCCATGGATGAGCGCGTTAGCCGACCAGTTCGTTCCGCCTCGGGGATCATATCCGGACGCGCTGTCAAGATGGAAACCAATTGCTCCCGCGTTCCACGTAAAGGCGTCATTGTAATGATTGAGGCTATAGCCGCCTGAGTAGAGAGAGGCATTGTCACACCGAAGGGGCGCGGGGCTCGTTCCGAATTCAGCGGAGTTGAAGTCTTGGATTACGGGGATTCCCGCCTGCCGGGCAAACGTGGCGGCTTGACGGAGATCCCAATCCGAAGCCCCGGACGTCGAGATGTTATCGTAAGTCGGGGTTTGAATTTGTTCGTCGATACAAACTTGACCAGAGAGGCCAGCGTTTTCCGCGACCAGAGCTTGATCCACCAGACCCTTCGCAAGAGCAGGGGTGGCCGCATCCAATCGCCAGACTGAATAGATCAAAATTCCGCTTTGACTTCGGAAGGAAGCGAACGACTGGAATGGCGCGTAAACATTGCCTTGGCTTTGCGAATCCACGTAGTAGGGATGCGCATAGGCCGGCATGCCAAACTGGAAAGAAGGAGTGTACACATCCCAGATGTCCGCTACGAATTGGTCCAGGGCATAGGATGCATTGTCCGGCGCGATGACTTTGTAGGGGGTTTGGTAGGTGAATACAATGTACAAAATATTCTGCACCCCCAACGTGTTCAGGCATTGGCGGACGGGCGTCCTGACAGTAGAATCGAACGCACTCCAATTTAACCAAGTCGTTGACGCAGGTGTAATTGCGCAGAGGTTGGCTGATGGTATGCCCCGCTTCGAGACGTAGTAATTTGCTACATCAATCGAATCTGAATTCGCCGAGTTGTATACCACGAGCACATTCTGGCCGAGCTGAGAGCTTTGAGCATTGGTGAGATGCGCTGCAACCAGCAACATAGCGAGCGCCGGGGCAGTTCCTGATATACGAGCAAAACATCTGGCGAAGGATTGCCAAAACCGGTTGTGCATGGCGTTAGGTACTCGGTGACAATCTGAACAGGGGGAACGTGTGGCTCCACCCCTGTTTAACAGCGGGGCCTATGAGGTGCGTTTCAGGATCAGCTTCGCCGGTCATGGCGCTTATCAGGTGAACACAGAAAATCCCTGCCGCCTCTCCCAAAGGGAAACTCACCGAGCGTTCCTCAGCCAGCGAGCAAAATCGGAAGATTTACGACCGCGTCGCCTTCTTCCGGAAGTTCGCGAGCGTAATTGTGAGTAGTGAACCAAGTAGCATGATCGTGGATGGTTCGGGAACCTGTCCGCCAGTACTGCCACCCGTACTACCTCCACCGGTAGTTTGGCCGGCAGTTGAGCCGGTAGTTCCACCGCCGGTAGTTCCAGTGGGCGAGGTAAGGTTCGCGCCGGACACATACTGGAAGTCGTGCGTATCGCCTCCAAAAACGCGGCCGACCACGTTTGCATTTACCACTGAGATCGCACCATTGGGATTAAGAAAGATGCCTTTCGCAGACAGGCCGGCGTGGCCCGCACCGGAGGCATTATTATTGATCGCTAGCGTGGGGCCCCCCGTTAAGTTGCTGCCGCCCACGAAGTTCCACAGGACTTGATCGGGGGTCAAGTTGTTCAGGACCACGGTGGCGTCAAAGTTGGCGCTCAGCCCAAGGAAGTTCACGACCACGGCGTCGCCGGCGGCGTCGCCATTGATCGTTATCACATCCGAATTTGTAGTGTTGAAACTTGTAACGTCGAATACCCTGTCGCCAGTCGCATCCAGCGTCCCGGAGCTGGCATTGATCGTCGTGCTGTTATGGATCGTGATATTCGTACTCGATTCCGCGCCGAGAGTGGAATTCAAACCGTTAACGCTGGTGAGGGCACTAGTCACGGCGGCAACATTGTAATGCACTCCACCGGTGAGTACGTTACTGGCGTTGTTGTTATGGAATTGACCGGTGTTTCCGGCGGAGAAATCAAGCCGGCCGACGATGGTGCTGGGGCCCCCGTCCTGAACGACGCCAGTTTGGCCAACTCCCACATTGCCGTTGACCGTGACGTTCGTGATTGACAGGTTATTCCCGCCAGCGCCCTCAAACAGCAAACCGTAGTTTGAGGCGTCAGAACCGATCTGAATCAGCGCAGCATGGGCTTGGGATATCGCCAGAACAACGAGAGTCAATGTGAAAGCGCTTCGTCGCATAACCATTCCTTCTTGTCCGATGAACAGCCGGAGGTGACCGCCTTTCAAGCACTCCAGGGACCATTTTGCACCGAGTCTTTCAGCTCCAGCTTACGAAGGTTATCTCCATGTCAGAAATGGAGATAACCACAGCTGATGAGGCCAGTGAAGTTCATCACATTTGCACAAGATTTGTACTGCTTCCCATAATTTTGCTCTTGAGGGTATCATGAGTCCGTGCGTCTGCCCCTCAAATGAACGGGTTACGCGCCCTGAAAGGGCCACAGCCGAATGGCACTAACGGTGCCAAACCAATCCTAATACCATGATTTGGATAGGAGTTGTTCGCGTTTTCGGTGCGGCAGACCGCCGCGAACACGGCCGGGGTAAATCCAGGCAGTCAAGAATCGGTGGAGGCTTGATTGTTGCCGCCGCCATCCTGACTCTGGCGGCCTGTGGTGGTTCCCCCCAGGCGAAAGAAGCCAGATTTCTCAAGCGGGGCAAGGAGTTCATGTCACAGAAGGACTACGCGCGCGCCCTGATTGAATTCAGGAACGCCGCTGCCATCCGACCCCGTGATGCCGAACCGTACTACCAAATGGGAATCGCAGCGCTGGCTGCCGGAAATGTCGAGGAAGCTGCCTTTGATTTGAAGAGGGCAACGGATCTGAACCCCGGACACACGGGCGCGCAGTTGAAAGCCGCAGAATTGATGACTGCCACTCGTAACAAGGAGCTCACACAAGAAGCGGAGAAACGCCTGACTCAAGTGCTTCTTGCCTCTCCCGACGACCCAGAAGCGATTGATACCCTCGCGATTGCAGAATACCAACTGGGCAAACCAGGGGATGCGATTAAGCGACTGCAGGATGTCCTTGAGAAATTCCCGGCCCACTTGCAGTCTGCTGTTGCTCTGGCGAGAGTAAAGCTGGCTCGCCAGGATGTGGATGGTGCTGAAGATGTCTTGAAGAAAGCGGTGGAGAGTGCGCCAAAGTCTGCCGACGCAGCCGTTGCACTCGGCCAATTCTATCTGGCCCGGAGGAAGATGGAATTGGGTGAACCGCAGGTCCGGCATGCTCTTGAGCTGGATCCCAGAAACCCGTCTGCCCTCCTTACGTTAGCGGCCATCCAGGTGAATGCGAATCGCCCTGCTGAAGCTGAACAGACTTATAAAGCGCTCTCCGAACTGAATGACAAGCGCTACCGGTCACTCCACGCGCTCTTTTTGTTTCAGCAGAATCGCCGGGAAGAAGCCTTGGCTGAACGCAAGAAGATCGCGGAGGAAGACCCGAGGAACCGTGCCTTCCGAACGCGGCTGGTTAGGCTGTACGAGCTGATGAACAGAATTCCGGAAGCTCAGAGCCTACTTGACCAGGCGCTGAAACGAAATCCGAGAGATCAGGATGCGCTACTGCAGCGGGGCGAACTCTATTTAGAAAGCGGGAGACTCGGCGAGGCCGAAAAGGATTTGCAACAGGCGCTTCATTTTGAACCGGATTCGGCCGATGCGCATTTCGCGCTCGCCAGAATTCAGGGTCTCAAGGGGCGCGTGGCGAGCGAACGCCGTGAACTGGGTGAGGCGATTAAGCGGAACCCCGATCTGCTGGCCGCCCGATTGGCCCTGGCGAAGAGTCTTATCTCCACCCATGATGCAAAGGCCGCCCTTGAGCTACTCGACCAGACGCCGACGTCGCAAAAAGACGCTGTAGAGATTCTCATCGAGCAGAACTGGGCATTATTGCTAACAGGGAACTCTCGCGAAGCTCGCTCTAATGTGAGCAAGATTCTGAAATCGGCCAGAATGCCCGACGCAGTCTTGCAAGATGGAATTATCAAATTGGGCGAAAAAGATTATGCTGGCGCGCGCGGCGACGCTGAGGAAGTCCTGCAAAAGTATCCGGAGAACGTTAAGGCAGTACATCTGTTAGCAGATACTTACCTTGCGCAGAAACAGATTTCGAAGGCCGTGGACCGAGTTCGCCAATTGGCATCTCAGCGGCCGAACTCAGCCCCTCTACAGATTTTGCTTGCGCAACTGCTCGCATCAAACAATAATCGTGTCGAAGCTAGAGCGGCTTTCGAAGCAGCCAAGAAGGCTGCTCCCCAGTCTTCCGACGCAGACGTCGCCCTTGCCGGCCTCGATGTTGCCGAGAATCACTCTGCAGATGCCCGCCAAAGGCTGGCCGGCATCGTTGCAAGGGAACCGGGCAACGTGCGAGCGCTGCTGTTGTTGGCAGAACTCGAGTCGCCGACAAATGAGTCAGGGGCGATTGCCCGGTATCGTTCTGTCTTGGCGGTCGATGAATCGAATCTTATCGCGTTGAACAACTTGGGGTATTTATTGGCAAAGGACCATCCAGACGAGGCCCTCCGATTTTCACAGCGGGCTCTGGAACTCGCTCCCGACAACGCTGACGTCCAAGACAGCCTTGGATGGGTACTTTATCGAAAGGGTCTGTATGAAATTGCTGTCAGCCACCTCAAGACCGCATTCGAAAAGGCGCCCACTCCGGTCCGCCAGTTTCATTTGGGTATGACCTATCTGAAGGTTGGCAATCAAGAACTCGGGCAACAATTAATTCGACGAGCGACAGAAAAGGACCCGAACTTGGTGAAAGAGGCACAGGCACGCGGCTGGTGAACGAATTGGATCGTACCAAATCGCATTCATAGCATCGCGTGATGATTTCTACGAGATTTGCAAATTACTCCGCACCTCGTAGAGCGGCCTTCGGGCATCTTTCGCTGGTCGGTTCCATCTTCCTGACGGGGCACGATCCCGACTTCCACCCCATCGCGGGCAATACCATCGGAGCCCAACACATCAATCAGGATGCGATCAAGTTCATTAAGGACCCGAGTTTCAACAGTGCCCTCACCAGCGTTAACGGTTTGAATATCGCGGACGCAAACTCGGGGGCATCGAAGCGTGACCCTAGCTGATACCTCTGAGCGGGATCTCGAACCACATAAGCTTGGCAAATTCTGGCGTTTCGTTCGTGGTCTCCCGTGGTCGCCAAACCATTGTAAGCTATTGATTTTTTGGTAGCGCTAACGGGAATCGAACCCGTATTTAAGCCTTGAGAGGGCTCCGTCCTAACCGTTAGACGATAGCGCCGGAATTCTCTTGCCATTGTAGCAATCGCGCGGCAGGGCGCGATAGAGCGTCGATGTCTGTTCACCTGCGGACACCTGCAATCCCAGTTGTGGGCCGGGCCGCTGCGCGCCTCCATTTTCTAACTGCCGCAACCGCCGGCATTCCGATTCTGCGCGGCCGCACTTTCAGGGATCGCGACGGCATGGGCTTTGACGACAAGCACCTCCACCAGAGCGCCGTAATCATCAGTGAATCCATGGCCCGCGAATTCTTCCCGAACCAGGACCCATCGGCAAGCGCATCTATTACGGCGACAAAAAGTCCACGCGCTTCGAAATCATCGGGATCTGCGGTGACGTGGTCGTTTCTCTACACGACGGCACCGGCCGACCATATACCGGCCCATATTTGACGGAAACTGGAGCGACTTTAACGCCGTCCAAACAGCAGTCGATCCCCAAGGTCTCGCAACCGCGCTGCGCGGCGAGATCAACCGCCTGGACGCAAGTCTCCCTGTGCATGGGCCCGGCCAACCTCCGCTCTGCGCGATAATAATCGCAGATGCAGCGGTTGGTTCTCCTCGCTCTTCTGCCCACGCTACTCGCCGCCCAGAGCCACTGGCTTGGGTACCACTCCGGGCCCTTCGAGCTCTACACCGACGCCGGAGCCAAGAGGGGTCGCGAGATACTCGGGTGGTTCGATCAGTTCAAATACGTGCTTGGCTACATGCTCGGCAATCAGGATCTGCAAACCGCGCGGCCGGTGCGCATATTGCTTTTCAAAACCAACAACGAGCGGGTCGAGTATCCTTTTTCGCCTGCGGTCATCGACGGGCGCGACCGTTGGGCCGTCCTACTCTCCGCCGACTCACCGATCCCGAGCGAGGTATTTCGCGAATGCGCGCGGCTGTTTCTCGAAAATAATGCCGGGCGCATGCCAGCGGCCATCGAGCATGGCATCGCTGATGTTCTGTCCACTATTCAGGTGAACGGCACGCACGTGACGCTTGGCGCGCCGCCACCAGCCGCGAAACGCAATCGGGATTGGGCCCGCATCCAACTGTTCGTCACCAATCCCGATTATTACGCCAAACTGCGCATCCTGCTTTTCAACCTGCAGAAGGGTGTCGACGAAGACCCTGGGTACGGGAATGCCTTTGGGAAATCACGCGCCGAAATCGAAAAGGAGGTCGATCAGCACTTGGCCGCCGGAAACTTCGTCACTGCTGCGGTGGACAGCAAAGCTCTCAATGTCGAGCGCGATTATCACGATGAGCTGCAGCTCACGACGGCGGAAGTGCAACTGGCGCTGGCGGACCTCCTGCTCGACAACCGTTCGCATGCGGCATACCAGCAGATGATCCAGCGCAAGGAAAATGTAGCCGCGGCCTACGAGGGGCTGGCGATGATGGCGCTGGCGGACAAGCGGCCGGACGAAGCGCGTCACAATTTCTCCGAAGCTATCGCCGCCGGCACGCCATCGCCGCGCTCCTATCTGGAATACGCCAGGCTCGAGTCGGACAACGCCAAGGCGCTTGCCGCGCTCGACAAAGCGCTGAAGCTGAATCCCAAGCTGGCCGAGACCTACGCGCTCATAGGGCGTCGGCAGACCGATGGCGTCAAGCGGATTCAATATCTGGAAAAAGCCGCGCAACTGGCGCCCCGCGAAGCCGGCCGCTGGGAAGAGATGGCGAAGGCGTGTCTCGAGGAAAGGGCGTTCGAGAAGGCTGCAGAAGCTTGGCGCAATGCCGTGCAAGCCGCCACCACACCGGAGGAGCGCGCACGCATGGAAACCGGGCGGCGCTCGATCGAGCAGCAGCGGCTCGATTGGGAAGAATCGGAGCGCAGGCGCAAGGCCGAGGAGAACGCCCGCGAGGTCGCTCGCTTAAAGGAAGACGCGATTACGAATTTGCGCGCCGCCGAAGCCAAAGTGAACGCGGGCAAGGGCGCCGCACCCGAAAAAGTCGTGCCGTGGTGGGATGGACCCAAGCCCGATGGCCATGCCGCTGGTAATCTGACGAAGGTCGAATGCGTCGGCCGGCAGATCCGTTTGGTCATCGAAGGCGAGGATCACAAGGTCACCCGCCTGCTGATGCGCGATCCATCGTCGGTGCCGAATTTGGGTGCCGGCGAGCAAAAGCTCGCTTGCGGTGCGCAGCCGCCGCGGCGGGTCATAGTGGAAT